>JANXUO010000665.1 GCA_025356245.1 Hymenobacter sp. | reverse complement strand
AGTTAAAAACGCGCGCCAGCCAACTTTCTAAACAGCTTCGTTGAGTTAAACCGGAACACCCAACACCCAGTACCAAAAACCCAACACCTCCCCGCACTGTTCCGAACGCCGTGGGGGCTTGACTCGCCGCAAATCCTACTTGACTCGCCGCAAATGCTACTTTGGTTGCCGCAAATGCTATTGGGGTCGGGACAAATCCTGTTTTGGTCGGCGCAAGTGCTGGTTGGGAGCGTGCGAACGGTACCGGGGTCGCCGCAAATCCTACTTGGGGCGGGGCAAATCCTACTGGAGGGCGCGCAAGGGGGGCAAGGCACGAATGCTTTGGTATTTCGGCACGGGTACTTACATTTACTGCGAACCCAACCCTTTAACCATTTTTCAGCATGACGGACACCGAAACAAACTACCTGACGATGGCGCGGGTAACCGCCCAGTACCTGGCCGACTGCCGCGCCGTGTGGGAGCCCGCCGCCCCCCGCCTCCTGCCCGACTACCTGCGCCTGACCGCCCTGCTGGCCGACGCGGCCGCCGTGGGCACCACGCTGAGCGGCACCAACAGCCGGGGCTACACCGACGCCAAAGACCTGGCCGAAGACGGGGCCGTGGCCGCCGCCCTGCGCGTGGTGAAGGGCCTGCGCACGGTGCAGCTCAACGCCCACCGGCCGGAGCTGGCCGCAGTGGCCGCCTACACCAAATCGGGCCTGGACCGCCTGCGCGACGAGAACCTGCTGACGGCCCTGGCCGCCGTGGCCAAAGCCGCCGCCCCCCTGGCTGCCGAGCTGGCCGCCGAGCGCGTGAAAGCCGAAGCCCTCGACGACCTCGACCAGAAAATAGCCGCCTACCGGCCCCTGGTGGGCACCCCCCGCGGGCAAATTGTGGCCGGCAGCACCCTGCGCACCACTGCCCGCAAGCTGGTGGCGCAGCTGCACACGGCCTTCGAGCCCCTCGACACGCGCATGGACAGCCTGGGCGAAGAGCCGGAATTTGCCCCCCTGCTCGACGGCTACCAAAAGGCCCGCGTGATTGTGGACGCCGGGCACGGCCCGCAAGGCCCGCAAGCCCCCAAGTAAGCCAGCGCCCCCACCGGGCACTGCGGGCGGACGGCTACCAAGCCGCCCGCCCGCTTTTTTTATGCGCCGCTGGCACGCGTTAAAAACGCGCGCCAGCGGCGTGCGCCAGCGCCGCGCCCACGGCCCTGCTTATAATTCAATTTTGCTCCTGGCCAAACTGCCGGGCCGATGGCAGCACTCAAAAGAATCGAATTAAAGTTATGAGGGATGCTTGCAAGCCTCGTTTTTTTGATTACCTTTGGCAGGTCGAAATTACGCGGCTGGCCCCACCCGGCGGGCCGCACCCTCGGCTGCCACACACGCCCCGCTTGCCCGTCGTTCGCTCATTATGCGGCGGTTCTTTCCACCGATGCGTTTTCCCTGGCTCACTGGCCGCCCGGTGCCGGGCACTGCCCCTACTCCGGCAGTGCCCGCCCCGGCCGCCGCCCTGCCCGTCGCCGCTGACTGAAAGCGTCGGGCACCCTGCATTTTTTCCTGCACCGCCGGCTGGCGGGCTGGCCCCGTGCGCGGGGCACTGGCCCGCTACTACCGGAACGGGTGCGGCCCCGGCTGCCCGCTACCTGCGGGGGCTGCGCTGCCTTATCTCCGGCTGGGTCGGACGGGGCGCGCAGTGCGGCCGGGGGCGTTCCTTCGGGTGCGTGGCCGCAATGGCAGGTGTTGGTTGCTTGTTGCTTTCTGGAAGTGCCTGGCTAAGCCGCCCGCCTGCAAGGCGGCGGCGCGGCTGCTGGTATGCGGTGCGCATAAGAGTGTGTTCGTCGCCGAGGAAAGCAGGGAGTTTGGTTGCCGGTGGGTGAGTGCCCACTGGTTTGTTAACCCAACAACCCTTTTTTACCAGCGCTCATGAAAAAAATCTTTAACCTCGTGGCTGCACTCCTGCTGCTGGCCACTACCGCCCATGCTCAGTCTACTGCTACATGGAGTCCTATTTCAGGTTCTACCTTTTGGGGAACTTCGGGAAATTGGTCTCCTGCTGGGATTGGGGTGCCAGGACCAACCACGGATGTTATCATCCCGAACGGTAAAACCTCGTATCCCTCTCTTAACATCACCAGCGCCTCTTGCCGCACCCTTACCATCCAAAGCGGGTCTAGCAACCCGTCGCTGACCATTCCACTCGGCAAAACCCTGACGGTGGGTGCCAGCACCGGTGCCGCTGTCAGCAACGCTGGACTGCTGAAGGTCGATGGTATCCTGGTCGTGAAGGGCAATGTTGTGAACAACGGCACCGTTACGAGTGCCACGGGCACGGTGCGCTTCACCAACACGAACAACATTGACGTAACGGGTACAGGGACGACTTCGCTCTACGATGTGACGTTTGCTGGTACTGGCCTAACTCGCTTCGGGTTTACTTCGACCCTTACCAACCCGGTTGCGATTGCCCACCGGGCTTTGCTACAGGTGTCGCCTGCTAGCGCAACCGGCGGCGACGTGCAGGCCAATGGTAAGGTACGCTTCACATCGTCGGCCGTTGGTGGGGCCACTCCGTCCACACCTTGCGGGTACGTATTTCTGGGCGGCGGCGGCGGCAAGCTGACTGGCGTTATCACCGTCGAACGCGCCATTTCCTCAGTCTATAATCGGGGCGATGGCTACCGCCATTACTCCACCCCGGTCAGCGCCCCGGCCTTCACCTCGCTGGCCACCACCGGTACGGGTGCCTTTACGCCCGCCCTCAACACGGGGTATGAGTACCCGCGTGATTACCGGCTGGCACCGCCTAACGTCCAGGCTTACAACGAAAATTTGGTGCCTGCCGTGCCGGCTAGCGGCTTCGATGCCTTTAGCTATGGCTGGCGCAGTCCCTCCACCACCACTATGGAAACGGGCCGGGGCTATACGCTGCTCATTAATGCGGCGGCCAAAGTAGCTTTGACAGGCACTGCGAACACCGGTCCTTACGCTACTTACCCCCTTACGCGGGGCAGCAATGCCGAGGCTGGCTGGAACTTCGTGGGCAACCCGTATCCCACGCCCATCGACATCTTCAAAGTTATGACCGACAACTTGTACGACGACGACCCCGCGCACACTGATACCTACAACCCCAACGGATTTGATGGCACCGTATACTTTTTCCGGTCTTCTTTCAATACCAACTATCCCTACCTGGGAAGCTACCAGAGCATCAACGTGACGGGGGCTGGCAGCAGCGACTCGCTTACGCAGCTGTTTCCTGTGATGCAGGGCTTTTTCGTGCGCAAAACGGTTTCAACAGCGTATGCCGACCAAGCCTATCAGTTCAACGATGCCCAACGGGCCGACCCGGCCGATGTGGTAACGTACCCCAGTGGTACGCTGACGCCGTTCTTTCGGGCTGCCAGCGCCTCTGCTCCCGCTGCCGCGCCCTGGCTGTTCCGCCTGGCCGTGACTGACTCCAAAACGAAAGCAGTGGATAACACCACCGTCGGGTTCCGGGCCGACGCCACGCCCGGCTTTGACCACCGCTACGATGCGCTCCGGCCCGGCGACAACATCGGGATGCCGACTACGTTCACCGTCAACGCTGCCAACGAGAGCTGCATGATGAATTTCCTGCCCACGCTGACTACGACCCTTACCGTGCCGGTCGGGCTGAAGACCCTGGTGCCGGGCCGGACCTACACTTTGGCCGCCCCCGCCAAGCAGCTCGTGCCCGCCAACACGCGCGTGTGGCTGGAGGACCGGGTAGGCGGCAAAGCCGTCGAGCTGACGGCCGGCCAAGCCGTGACGTTCACGGCCGAGACGACGCAGTACGCGCACCGCTTTTTTCTGCGCTTCGAGCCAACCGCCGCGCCCGCTGTGGCCGCCGAACGCTTGGAAGTAGCGGTGTATCCCAACCCGAGCCTCACTGACCAAGTGTTGCAGGTGTCCGCCAACAAAATGAGCGGCCCCACGGCCACCGCCACGCTCATCAACGCATTTGGGCAATCGGTGAAAACCGTGCAAATTCCCGTCCGCGACGGGCTGCTGAATGCCGAAGTGCCCACTGCGGGCCTGCCGGCGGGCGTGTACCTGTTGCGGGTGAGTGCGGAGGCGGGCATTACCACGCGCCGCATCGAAATCCGCTAAATTGCGCCTTTCGGCTTTATAAAACCCCGGTCAGGATGACCGGGTTTTTCGCCGTTTCAACACTTCTAATTCAAATTTTAGCTCTTGGATACTTATCCAACACGCCAATTTCTTTACTATTAACGATACCGACTATGGCAACGATTAAAAAAAACCTGACGCGGAAGTGCTTGGCCGTCCTATTTACCTGCCTGTTGACTCTACTGACGGGCAATGCCCGTGCCCAAGCCATCCGCTGGGAACGCAGCCTTGGCGGTTCGGGTGGCACCTATTCTTTGGGTTCCGCTGCTACCCCCGATGGCGGGTACATTGCAATAGGCGGAGTATTGGGTGGACGGAATACCGACGTGAGCGATACCATTCACGCGGCGTTAGATGCCTGGGTGGTAAAATTTGATGCCCAGGGGGTAAAACAGTGGGACCGCCGCTTTGGCAACGGCTCGAATGCTGGCGGGTTTGCCATCTGCCCCACCAGCGATGGAGGGTATTTTGTGGGCCTGGGCTCTAGCGGGGGGGGCGGTTACGACCAGTCGGAACTCAACCGGGGCCAGTATGATTTTTGGGTGCTTAAGCTCGATGCGCAGGGTCGCCTGCAATGGGAACGTACATTGGGGGGCAGTGAGCAGGATTTTATCAGTCATGTGTGGCAAGCAGCAGATGGAAATTTAATGGTAGCCGGTAGCAGCAATACCAACGCAACGGGAGGCAACGGCGATAAAAACCAGCCAGGACATGGACTGAGCGATTTTTGGGTAGTCAAGCTAGATGGCCAAGGAAATAAATTATGGGATAAAGTATTGGGCGGCGGCGACGACGAGCAATTGACAGGAGCCACGCCAACCGCCGACGGCGGGTGCCTTCTGGCTGGTCAAACCTTCTCTTCGCAGAATGGTGACGTGACGGAACCGATTATCGGCCCCAACGGCGCGTCCGACTACTGGGTAGTAAAGCTAAATTCTCAGGGGGCAAAAGAATGGGACCATCGATACGGCGGTAACGACGCTGATTTGGCCTATTCGGTACTGCAAAACGCCGATGGCACGTATTACGTGGCAGGGGTTTCAGTATCAGGAGCCAGCGGTAGCCGAACGGAACCAACCCGAGGAGGTGGCGACTGGTGGCTGCTGAAACTATCGCCGCTGGGTGCCAAACTATGGGACCGTCGTTTCGGTACGAGCGACGACGATTTTTTAAGTCCCCGAATTGTTCCGACCGCAACCGGTGGCTGTTTGCTGCTGGGATTTACTCAAGGCGGAGCTAACGGTGATAAGAGTCAACCCAACCAGGGTAGTACAGACCGTTGGCTGCTCAACGTCGCATTTGATGGCACCAAAGTCTGGGACCGCAGCTACGGCGGCAGTAGTGCTGAAGATGGGTCGTCGTTGTTACGGCAAGTCAATGGTAACTTAATAATTGCAGGGTCTTCATTTTCCAGTGTTTCAGGTGACCGGACTGTACCCCTACGCAGTGTGGACAATGGCGATGTTTGGCTGATACAACTAGACGCAAACGGCATCAAGCAGCGCGATTTTGCCCTGGGTGTGCAAAGCGATGAGGTGCAGCGGGTCGTACAGCGTACCTTGGATGGGGGCGTACTGGTAGGCGGCTATGGCGTAATGGAACGCGGACTTGACCGGACTATTGCTTTGTCGGGTCTTAACCAAATCTGGCTGCTTAAGCGCGACTCGCTGGGCGTGGCCCAATGGGATGTACCGTTGGGGCTAGACCGAGGCGAATACTTGCGCAGCGTGGCCGAGCAGCCCGACCAGACCCTGACCGTGGCCGGCAGCGCCCGCTGGGCCTTTTACGCTTCGGAGGGGAATAACGACGCCGATTTTCTGCTCTATCAGCTCGATGACCAGGGCCAGACCCTGAACCGCGACGAGTACGGCGGCCCCGGCGAGGACTGGCTGGCCGATGCCTGCCCCACGCCCAGCGGCTACGCGCTGGGCGGCACCTCGCGCTCGGGCATTGGCGGCAACAAAACCGAAGCCAGCCGGGGCGGGGCCGACTTCTGGCTGCTGCAGCTCACCGCCGCCCGGACCCGGCGCTGGGACCACCGCTACGGCGGCACCGGCCGCGATTCGCTCGTGAGCGTGCGCCGCACCCCCGACGGGGGCTTCCTGCTGGCGGGCTCCACCACCTCGCCCGCGGGCGGCGACCTCAGCGAGGCCAGCCGGGGCGGGGCCGACTACTGGCTGGTGAAGGTGAACAGCCTGGGCGTGCTGCAATGGCAGCACCGCTACGGCGGCCCGGCCGACGACTGGCTGGCCGCCGCCCGCCTCACCCCCGACGGGGGCTGCCTGCTGCTGGGCACCACCGCCTCGGGCGTGGGCGGCGAGCTCACCGAAGCCCCCCTGGGCCGCCGCGACCTGTGGGCCGTGAAGGTGAGCGCCACCGGCGCGGTGCTCTGGCAGCACCGCTACGGCGGGGCGGGCAACGAGTACGCCGCCACCCTCGAAAACGACCCCGACGGCGGCTACATCGTGGGGGCCAGCACCACCTCGGGCGCGGGCGGCACCCTGAGCCAGCCCGGCCGGGGCGGCACCGACTACTGGCTGCTGCGCCTCTCGGCCCAGGGCACCGTGCTCTGGGACCAGCGCCTGGGCGGCAGCGGCGAAGACCTGCTCACCTGCCTGAGCACCACCCGCGGCTACGGCTACGCCGTGGGCGGCACCAGCAACTCGCCCACGGCCAGCGGCGAGCACCAAAACCCCAACCGCGGCGGCTACGACTACTGGACGCTGCTGCTGGGCGCGCGCCGGGTGCCGGCGCCGGTCGTCAGCAGCTTCACGCCCGGCACGGGGGTGTCGGGCACGGGGGTGGTGCTTACGGGCACGGGCTTCACGGGCACAAGCGGCGTGACGTTCAACGGCACCCCGGCCCCCGGCTTTGTGGTGAGCAACGGCGGCACCACCCTCACCGTGGCCGTGCCCTTCGGGGCCGGCACGGGGGTTATTGCCGTCACGGCCAACGGCACGGGCACGTCGGCCACGCCGTTTGTGGTGGCACTGCCCGACCTGCTCGTCAGCAGCACCCAAAACGTGCAGGGCAGCTACCACAACGTGCGCGTGAGCGGCCCGGCCACCGGCGGGGCCGGGGCGGGCACGCTGGCCGGGCCGCTGCTGGTGGCCGGCACCCTCACGGTGGACGACGGGGGCCTGCTCGACACCAACTGCCAGCCCCTGACCGGGGCGGGCGGCTTCGAGCTGCGGGCCGGGGCCACGCTGCGCATTTGCGCGGCGGCGGGCATCAGCGGCAGCGGCCCCACGGGCGCGGTGCAGCTGGCCGGCCCCCGCCGCTTCAGCCCCGATGCCACCTACGTGTACAGCGGCACCGTGGCCCAGGCCACCGGCAGCGGCCTGCCCGCCCAGGTGCGCACCCTCGAAGTGGCCAACGCCACCGGCCTGGCCCTGACGCAGGCCGTGGCCGTGGCCCAGGTGCTGCGCCTGCGCATGGGCAGCCTGGCCACCGGCGGGCAGGGGCTGGTGCTGCTGTCGTCGGCCGCTGGCACGGCGCTGGTGGACAACACCGGCGGCGCGGTGCAGGGCACGGCCACGGTGCAGCGCTACGTGAGCCCGGCCGTGTACGCGGGCCGGGGCTACCGGCACTTTTCGGCCCCCGTCGGCACGGCTACGGTGGGCAGCCTGGCCACGGCGGGCTTTGCGCCGGTGCTCAACGCGCCGGGCTACAACGCCAGCGCCGCGCCGGGGCTGGCCGCGCCCTTCCCCACGGTGTTCGGCTACGACGAGCGCCGCCTGCCCGCCTCGCCGGCCTTGGGCTACGCGGCGTTTGACAGGGGCTGGTTCTCGCCCGCTGCCTTTACCGACGCGCTGACCCCCGGCCGGGGCTACACCGCCCACCTGCCCGCCGGCGAAACCGTGCAGTTTGCGGGGCCGCTGCACAACGGCCCGCTCGGCGTGGCCCTCACGCGCAGCGCCGGCGGCCCGGCTGTGGCCGCCGAAACCGGCTGGCACCTGGTGGGCAACCCCTACCCCAGCCCCCTCGACTGGCGCCTGCTGGCCAAGCCCGCCGGGCTCGACGATGCCTGCTACGTGTTTCAGCCCACGGCCCCCTACGCGGGCCGCTACCGGGCCTACGTGAACGGCTTCGGCCCCGCGCCGCTCATTGGCAGCGGCCAGGGCTTTTTTGTGCGGGTGAGCGCCGCCGGGGCGGCCCCGGTGCTGGCCTTCGCCAACGCCGCCCGCCTCACCGTCTTCGGCACCGAGCCCGCCCTGGGCCGCCCCGCCGCCGACCCCCGCCCCGCCCGCACCCTGGCCGTGCAGGATGCCGCCGCCGCCGCCCCGCCCGACGAAACGACGGTGTACTTCGAAGCCGGGGCCACCCCCGGCCCCGACGCCCGCTACGACGCCCGCAAGCTGCCCAACCCCGGTGGCCTGAACCTGGCTACCCTGGCCCCGGCCGGGCCGGGGGCCGCTGCGTACGCCATCAACGGCCTGCCCCCGCTGGGGCCGCAGCCCCTGGCGGTGCCCCTGGCGCTGGCCGTGCCGCAGGCGGGGGCCTACGTGTTCACGGCTACGGCCGTGGCGCAGCTGCCCCCCGGCACGGTGTGGCTGCACGACGCGGCGGACCCGGCGCCGGTGGCGCTGGCCCCCGGCACCCGCTACGCCTTTGCCGTGGGCGGCTCCCCGGCCCCCGGC
>JANXUO010000648.1 GCA_025356245.1 Hymenobacter sp. | reverse complement strand
GCTATTCGCCGTTCCGGCGACGCGAAGCTGGAACTGCGCGGTACAGTTCGCTCAATAGTCGGTAAAATTTACTCTAGCACCAGCGTCACCGGTCCGTCGTTGAGGAGGTGCACCTGCATATCGGCCCCAAACACGCCGGTGGGCACCGGCTTGCCTAGCAACGCAGCTACCAATGCTACAAATTGTTGGTACAGCGGCTCGGCCACAGCGGGCGGAGCAGCGGCAATGTAGCTGGGTCGGTTGCCCTTGCGGGCATCGGCCAATAGGGTAAACTGACTGATTAGTAGAATTTCACCGGCAATGTCCAGCACCGAACGGTTCATTTGCCCGGCGTCGTCGGCAAAAATGCGAAGTTGCACCAGCTTGCGGGCCAGGCGGGCCAGGGTGGCGGCATCGTCGGTGGGAGCAAAGCCCGCGAGTACCAGCAGGCCCGGCCCGATGGCCCCCATTACTTTGCCTTCGACAGAAACACTGGCCTGACTAACCCGCTGAACAACAATGCGCATAAAGAAGGGAGGAGCAAGGGTGAAACAACCAGCCAGCACTTTGGGGCAACTTTGCACTGACCTTTGCCGCCCCAGCCGCCCGCCATGCTTTTTGCAAAGAACGACCCGCCGCCGCCGTTGTCCGCCGCTACCCGGGCGGCGCTGGCGCTGGCCGTGCTGGCTGTGGCTGTTTGCCGCTTCTGGAAGCTGCCCGAAGCGGGCCTGCCCGACTACGATTCGGTGCGCAACTGGCAGGTGGTGCAGGAGTTGGCGCAGGGCAACTTCGTTGACTTGTTTCACCACGGCAGTCCCGGCTTTTTACTGTTTTACGCGGCAGTGGGTCAGGTTTCAACCCAATGGTTTTTTTTGCAGGTGCTGAACGCCGGGCTGGCCCTGGCGGGCCTAGCTTGGTTTGGAGCTTGGGTGGCCGCCCAGGCGCAACTGCGGCCAGGCCCGGCGGCGGCCGTGGTGCTGCTGGGCGGTACCGGCTTGCTGCTTACCTTCTCAGGTCGCGATTTCACCATGCACTCCGGCGCGTTGGTTCTCGGTACTGGGTTGCTAAGCGGCTATTTTCGTCGGTTGCAAGCCTCCTCGCCCACGGCGCTTTTGCAGGCAGCAGCCTGGTTGACGGCGGGCCTGTGCTTCAACTACAAGTTTCTGTTTGCGCTGCCCATTTTGGCGGTGCTGGAGTGGCACCGGGCCGATGGACTGCTGCGCCGCCCCGCCTTGGCCGGGCGCGTGGCGGGCATTTTGGCGCTGCCCTACGTAGTGCTAGGCGCGGTGGGCGTGGCGGTGGGCCTGCCCTGGCACCGCTGGCCAGCGTTTTACCTGCGCACGGTGTGGCCAGCGGCCGGCAATCCCGCCGGTCGGCACGGCACACTGCATTTCGACTTCATCTTTTACTTTCGCTACCTGACCGATTTTGAGTTGCCCTTGCTACTGCCCGCGTTGGCAATGGTGGCCTTGGCGGCCCTGCGACTGGGCTACTGGCGGCGCCGGCAAGCATTGCCGCTGGCCGTATTTCTGGCCGTGTGGGCGGCGGGCTTATTGCTGGGCCTTTCGCTGCTGATAAAGGCGCCCCGTGGGTTGCTGCTGGCCTATTTGCCGCTGGCGGCCTTGCTGGTTTTGGCGGCGCAGCAATGGCTGCCGCGTCCGGCCGTTGGGCCTTTCCTGCTGGCCTGCCTGGGGCTGAATTTGTACCGCCTGCAAACGCAGCTGTTCGCGTATTTGCCCAGCGGCTACCCGGCCGTAGCGGCGTGGCTGCGGGCGCATCCCACCGGGGGCGTAGCCACTACGGGCAGCCTCGGCCTGGCGCCGTACTTACCGCTTGCTCGTCCGCTCACGGTGATTGTTTCGGGCCAAAAAGTACCTTTACTAGCTCCCAACGGCACTCGTTACCTGCTGCTTGACGATTATGCCCGCGTTACCAACCTGCCGGGGTTCGGTGCTTCACGCCAACGGCCCCCGCTGGCGGCCTGGCCTTCGCGCCCCCTGCTGGCCCCTTTGCTCTACCTCGAACACGCCGAATACACCGGCCTCGGCTACGCCGAAACCCTGCGCCGTGCCGCCGAAGCCGCTACCGATTCGGTGCAGCTGCGGCTGTATCGGCTGCCGTAGCTTGGTCACTGCCCTTGCGCGGGGCAGTTGGCTACTGCGCCGTGGTAGGTAGCGCGTTGATGTCAACGGCCGGAATATTAGCCCCGTAAGCAATGTTCAAGGCCCGAATGAAGGCGTTGGCCAGCAGGCCGTTGCCCCGTGGCGTAAAAGAATAATAATCCAGGGAGAATAGGCCACCGCGCACCGGAATATCGGAGTACGAAACGCCGCCGATGGACAGCTTACTGCTTATTTTGAAGAACACCTCGTTGTCCAGGTTCAGTACCGACGAGCGGGTGCTGGCCGTAAGCACGGGCATACGGTACGTGTCGCGGGTCAAGGTGATGAGGTAGTTATTGTGGTTTTTACGGACCACATCAAGCAGCTCGTACTCCCGACGGTCAATCACGTCGGCGTCGGCTACGGGGTTCCGCGAGTCGCGGCCGTAGCGGAGCTGCAACACTTGTCCGTTCACCAGCACCGGCATCAACTGGCCCAGGCGGGCCACGGCGGGTGCCAGAATAAAGTCGGTTTTTTCGGCTTTTTCGGCCGATTGGAACGCCGAAACAAACACGTACACGTGGGCCGTATCGCCCTGGGCCAAGTACAGGTTCTGGAGGCTGTCGGCCCGGCCCAGGCTCAAAAGAGGCAGCGAGGCCAGGGGCGGCAGCTGGGCCACAATGCCCTTGCGATTGTTGGTCGTTAGCACATCCAATACCTTCTTGGCGTTGTTGTTGAGCGACGTGCCAGTGGGCAGCGCCCGGCAAGTGCCGCCGCTGCGTACGAAGGGCAGAAAGTCGTCGAGCCCGGCAAAATAGGTAAAGAACGTGGCCGACGCGGCCGCCGCCGTTACGGCCTGCAGGTAGGTGGTGCTGGTGTTGGCTGGCAGCATTCGCTCAAAGTACGGGTTGAAGCGTGCTCCTGCGCTGGCCTGGCTAGCGTTGCCGTAGTTCAGGGTTTCAATCTGGCCCAGGCGCAGGCCCGGAATGCCGAGGTGCTGGCTCACCGCCCCGTCGGTACGCGCAAACTGCCGCACGGTGTCGGGGCCAGCACAGCCGTTGGGGTCGATGTAAAGTGTACTGGCCTGGCCCGCTACCCGTCGGCTTTTGGGCAGCAAGCTATTATCGAACCCGCTAAATACCAGGTAGCCTGTGCCCGCGCCTTCTAATAGTAAATTCTGTGGAAAAGCTGCCGCTGCCCCCGTTTGCCGCACCTGGCGCGCCACTAGCGCCGGAAATGAGTAAAGCTGCCCGTTGCGGGTAAGGCCGCCGGCGCTGAAACCGCTGCTGTAGCTGTCGCCCACCGCCACGTAGCTGCTGGCGTCGAAGCTGCCTGCCGAGGGGCTCGGAATGTCCTGCGATGGTGCGCAACCTGCCAGCCCCGCCAGGGCCGACCACAACACCGGAGCAAGGCGCAAGCCGTTCAATTTTAAGCTCATAATTAATTATCTGCTGGCTGATGAAAAAGAAACAATCCTTAAAAGGAAGTTGATACGCCCACCGATACCGTGTTGGTAGCCGTGCGGTACGTGCCCGCTACGTTGCTCACGCGGGTAGCCGAGGCATCGGCCCGCGCCGTGCGCAACTGCCCGTACTCGAACGAGTAGGCCGCTTCCAGCGCTAGGCGCGGCGCGAGCTGGTACGCCAGGCCCACCGAGGCGCCGAGGCGGTTGGCATCCACAAAATCGGGGCGGATGTATTCGTCGCGCACCGGCGTTTCGTCGTAGCGCAGGCCGCCGAGGATGGTGAGCGCGGGCGTGGCCCGCAACTCGGTGCCGATGCGGAAGGCCAAGGCGTCCTCAAAGTGCCGGCCATCGGCCACGCGCCGGGCCGGGGTAGGGGCCGCCGCAGCCAGGTCAAAATTCAGCGAATCGAGGGTGCTCCAGCCTGTAAGGGCAAAATCGAAGGTGAGCAGCACGCTTTCATTGATGCGGTTAGCAATGCCAATGGCCAGCGTGCTGGGCAGGTTGAGCGAGGTGTTGAGCGACGTGCTGGCGGCGTAGAGGGCGGCATCGCGGGCAGGCACGTTGGCGTATTCCGCGGTGCCGCTGTTCACCTTCAGCTTCAGGCCGGTACGGTAGCTCAGGCCAAACGAGAGGTTGTCGCCGGTGCGGCCGTAGAGGCCCACCGTGCCGCCCAGGCCCGAACCGGAGCCGCCAAACCGCGCCTGCGCGGCCGGGTCGTCGTACTGCCCCAGGGCCCGCCGCTGGCTAAACTTACCGTAAGCGTACACCACACCCGCCCCAATGCTAAAATTTTCGGTGAGTCGGAAGGCCACTGTGGGCTGCACAAAGTAGGTGTTGAGGCGACTTTCCTGCACCACGGCGCGGCCTTCCCACTGGTCGGCCCAGCGGGTATGGTAGCCATAGGGCGTGGTGAGGGCCAGGCCCAGCACCACGTTTTTGCTCACGGCCCGGCTGGCGTACAGGTAGCCATTCGGCAGCACGGTCAGGTCCTGGTCGGCATTTACGTTGCTGGCAAGGCCCACAAACGAAGCCCGGCGCAACACGCCCGCGCCACCAAAGCTGAGGTGCGTGGCCGAGTCGGCCCACTGCCCAAGCAGCGCGGCATTGGTGCCAAATGCTGCCAGGCTGCCCGTGTAGGCCGTGCCCGCTCCGCCTAGCCCTAGCAGCCGCGCCCCCTGCGGCCCCGAGTCGAAGCCGCTGGCGTGGGCCGCCGGAGCCGCCAGAAGAACCAAGCCCAGGCAAAAGTATTTCAAACGCATACGTACAGTTTTGGGGAATTTGCCTGCAAAAGTACGGCCGATTATGAGCTGTTTGGTTATGGCGGCGTTAAGAGCCACAGCAGGGCCAGGGCCTAACCCTGCTGTGGCCACACAGGCACTGAACGGGGTTTGCGCGAAACTTTTTTTGCCTCGTTCCGCTTCCCGCACTACCTTTGCAACTCCAAACCAAAACCTGGTAGATATAGCTCAGCCGGTTAGAGCGTCGGATTGTGATTCCGAAGGTCGTGGGTTCGAGCCCCATTATTTACCCTCCTTAACCCAAAAAGCCCCCGGCCCTGCGCTTTGGGGGCTTTTTTGTTGCGGTTCAAGAAGTGGTGAAAGCCATTGCTTCGCTAAACCATAGCCTCATTACTTCACCTCCTTAACTTCTCGCATGAGCTTGCTTATCATCGGCACCGTTGCTTTCGATGCCATCGAAACGCCCTTCGGCAAAACCGACAAAATTATTGGTGGCGCCGCCACGTTCATCGGCCTCTCGGCTTCGTACTCGGTGAAGCCCGTGAACTTGGTGGCCGTCGTTGGCGATGACTTCCCGCAGGCCGATATTCTGTTGCTCGAAGAACATGGCGTGGACGTGGCCGGCCTGCAAATCAAAGCAGGGGAAAAGTCGTTTTTCTGGTCGGGGAAGTATTCGCAGGACCTCAACTCGCGCGAAACCCTCGTGACCGAGCTCAACGTGTTGGCCGATTTCGACCCCCTCATCCCCGACGCTTATCAGGATTGCAAGTACCTGATGCTAGGCAACCTCACGCCCGCCGTGCAGCAACTCGTCATCCGCCGCCTTGTTAATCGGCCCAAGCTGATTGTGATGGACACCATGAACTTCTGGATGGACATTGCCCTGGCCGAGCTGAAGCAGACCATCGAAATGGTGGACGTGTTGACCATCAACGATGAAGAGGCCCGGCAGCTCTCCGGCGAGTATTCACTGGTGAAGGCCGCCCGCGTTATCATGGCCATGGGGCCGCAGTTTCTCATCATCAAAAAAGGCGAGCACGGAGCGCTGCTCTTTCACAAAGACGAAATTTTCTTCGCCCCCGCCCTGCCCCTCGAGGAAGTGTTCGACCCCACCGGCGCCGGCGACACCTTCGCCGGCGGCTTCATCGGCCACCTCGCCGCCACCGACGACATTAGCTTCGAGAACATGAAACGCGCCGTTATCCACGGCTCGGCCATGGCTTCGTTCTGCGTCGAAAAGTTTGGCACCGAGCGCCTGCTGAACCTCACCAAAGAGGAAGTAGCGGCTCGCGAAGCCCAGTTCGCCAAGCTGGTGCGCGTCGAGCCGCTGGCGTAGCGGCAACCCCGGCGGCCGGTTTTGGGTACAC
>JANXUO010000636.1 GCA_025356245.1 Hymenobacter sp. | reverse complement strand
AGTCGTCGCCCTCCAGGCCGTGGTTGAGCTGGGCATTGCGGATGGACTCGGTCATCTGAATCTGCTCCAGCGAGTCGCCGAAGCGAAACTCGCGCAGGTCGGTGCTCTGCTCATCGCCCTGCCCGGTGTGGGGGGTGCGGTGGTTGCCGGCACTGCTTTTTTTCAGCTTGCCAAAAATCTCCTCCAGCGCCGACTTGCGGATGCCCTGCTCGGTTTTGGGGGTGATTTTAAACTCACCGCGGGCCTGCTCGTTTTCATCGACGTAGCCCTTGGTTTTCAGGTCGTCGATGAAATTGCCCATGCCGTAGTCGTTGTCGGTGAGGCCGTACTGCTTGTCCAGCTCGTTGAGCCACGACAACGCCTCGCCCACGTCACCCGAGGTGATGGTGACCAGCTGCATGAATAGTTTGAAGAGCGAGTCGAACCCCTTCTGGGGCTGCTCGTCGGGCACAAAGTCGCGGAAGCGAAAGCCAACGGCCATATAATTGGGGAAGGAGAATAGATGGCCAAAACAACGCCCGCGGCGGCAATGTTCAACGGCCAGGCAGCGGCGCCACGCCCCTGTAATTCACGCTAAACTTACGCTACCCGTCATGAAAGCCGTCTGGAACAATACCGTCGTTGCCGAGAGCAACGAAACCGTAGTGGTAGAAAACAACCACTATTTCCCCGCCAGCGCCCTCAAAAAGGAGTTTTTTGAGGACAGCATCGCCCAAACGTCCTGCCCCTGGAAGGGCCGCGCCAGCTATTACTCGCTACGCGTAAACGGTGAACTCAACAAAGATGCCGCCTGGTACTACCCCGAGCCGAAGGACGCCGCCCGGAACATTAAGGGCCGGGTAGCCTTTTGGAAAGGTGTACGCATCGAGGAATAAGTAGAAACTATCCGTACCTTGCCGAGCGTTCAGGGGCCATGGCCGTACTTTGGCCCCATCATTAAGGCAAGCAACCGCCTTCTGCTCCCCATTTTACCATGCGCTTCACTCTCCTTTTTTTTGCTGCCACCGGCCTGCTGGCCACTGCTAGCTGCGATGTTTCGCGCACTGCCGCCGATTCAGCCTCCGCCAGCAATGCCCCATCGATTCGCCCTGATACCACCGCCACTGGCTTTGCCCGCAAGCTTACCCAAGGCGGTTATCTATTCGATTTGAAGACCACCACTGGCCCCGACCCGGCCCTCACCATCCGCACCCGCAAGGGCGTTAGCCAGATTGTAGAGCCGCTGCGCATCCCATTGTCCGGCCGCCCGGTACGGGCCGCTGCCGCTGACCTTAACGGCAATGGCAAGCCCGAGGTGTACGTCTTCACCGACTCGCCCAATGCCAACGCCGGCTTTTATGCTTACGAGCTGCTGCCCACCGGCCTCACGCCGCTGCCCGGCCCCGGCCGCATTGCGGGCCGCGCCGCCGAAGGCTACCGCGGCCACGACACCTACGCCGTGAGCGGGGCCACGCTCATCCGTAGCTTCCCGCTGGGCGGCGACGTGGACACGGCCGGCTCGCGTACGCTTGCGTACCGCCTCTTGTCGGGCAACACTTGGAAGGTGCAACAGGTGATGGAAGGCAACCGTTGAGGCCCCTTGCGAGTAATACGCACGGCGCACGAAAGCCTGGGCAGCGCTGCTGCTCAGGCTTTTTTTTAGTTTGTTGTTTGATTGAATTCGTTTTTTAATTAGTGAAGCTGATGGCAGTTTTGGTTGGCAAGCGGGCACCTTCGTTTCGGACGATGGCTGTAATTGACGAGGTATTTGTCGAGGATTTTTCGCTCGACCGCTACCTGGGCAAAAAGCACGTGCTCTTTTATTTTTATCCCAACGATTTTTCGCTGCTCTGCCCCACCGAAATTCTGGCTTTCCAAACGCTGCTGCCCGAATTTGAGAAGCGCAACACGGCCGTGGTGGCCTGCTCTACCGACACGCACCAAACCCACCGCGCCTGGCTGCGGCAGCCCCGCGAGTTGGGCGGCATAAAGGGCGTAACGTACCCCCTGGTGGCCGACGCCACCAAAACTATCGCCGCCAATTACGATATGCTGGCCGGCCATTTCGACTACAACGAGCAGGGCGAAATGACTTTTATTGGCCAGCCCACCGCCAACCGCGGCTTGTTTCTGATTGACCACGACGGCATCGTGCGCCACCAGGTAGTGAACGACGGCCCCCTGGGCCGCAGCACCACCGAGGCCCTGCGCATGGTGGACGCCCTGCAACACTACGAAAAACACGGTGCCCTGTGCCCCGCCGACTGGCGCGAGGGCGAAGCCACCCTAAACCCGCGCCGGTAGGGCGCGACCGGACGTATTTTTGCCGGGCTTTGACGCTGCTCTACAACTTTGCCCTTGCCTGCTACGGCTTGCTGCTGCGGCTGCTAGCCCCCTTCGTGCCCAAGGCCCGTGCGTGGACGGACGGCCGCCGGGGCTTACTGCGGCACATTTGCACTACCCTGGCCACCGACACCGCACCCCGCGTCTGGTTCCACTGCGCCTCGCTGGGCGAGTTTGAGCAGGGCCGCCCGCTGCTGGAGGCCTACCGCCGCCGGTACCCCGGCACCAAACTGGTACTCACGTTTTTTTCGCCCTCGGGCTACGAAATTCGCCGCCACTGGCCGGGGGCCGACTATATCTTTTACCTGCCTCTTGACACCCGGGCCAACGCCAAGGCGTTTTTGGCGGCCGTGCAGCCGCAGCTGGTAGTGTTTGTGAAGTACGAGTTCTGGTATCACTACCTCACGCAAGCCGCGAGACGCGGCATTCCAACCGTCCTCATCTCCGCAATTTTTCGGCCCGAACAGGTGTTTTTTCAACCCTGGGGCGGGTTTTATCGACGCATTTTACGGGCGTTCAGCCACATCTTCACCCAGAACGAAACCTCGGCCGCGCTACTCAAAAACATCGGACTGACCGGCGTGAGCGTGGCCGGCGACACCCGGTTCGACACCGTAGCGGCCACGGCGGCGGCCGTGCCCGCCACCCTGCCCATCGTGCAGGCTTTTGTGGCCGACTGGGCACCGGTGCTGGTGGCCGGCAGCCTCTGGCCCAACGACCTGCCCGCTCTAATTCCTTTAGTAAGCAGCCACTCAAGCCAGCTTCGCGTCATCGTAGCCCCCCACGAAATCGGCGAGCCCACGCTGCTGGCCGTCGAGGCCGCCTGGCCGGGCCAGGTAGTGCGCTATTCGCGGGCCACGCCGGCCACCGCCGCCACTGCCCGCATTCTGCTAATTGACAATATTGGCCTGCTCAGCCGACTCTACCGCTTTGGGCAGTATGCCTATGTGGGCGGGGCCTTCGGCAAAGGGCTGCACAATACCCTCGAAGCCGCTGCTTTTGGCCTGCCCTTGTTCTTTGGCCCCAACTACAGCAAGTTTCAGGAAGCGGTGGAGCTGGTGCGCCGCCACCTGGCCTACCCCGTGCACAACGCCGACGAGTTGCGCCTGGCCTTCGACCGCCTCTGGCACGACGAAGACCTTCGCCTCCGCCTCCAGGATGAACTGCTGGAATACGTACATGCCCAAGCCGGAGCCACCCAGCGCATCATGCAGTGGCTGTCTGATAATGTTGAATGTTGAGGGTTGAATGTTGAGTTTTATGGCTTGTGTGCATCATTCAGCCTTCAACACCCAGCATTCAAAGCGCAACAACTATCATTCAACATTCAACCCTCAACATTCAACATTTTCCGCATGACTGGCACCGTAATCAAATCTACCGGCTCCTGGTACCTGGTGCGCGACGTGGCTACCCGCGAACTGCACCGCTGCCGTTTGCGGGGCCGCTTCAAAATCAAGGGTTTGAAAGTGAGCAACCCGCTGGCAGTGGGCGATACCGTGACGTTTGAGTCGGAAACCCAGCCGGCGGAGGGCGCGGCCGTCATTACGGCCATTGCGCCGCGCCGCAACTACATTGTGCGCCGCTCGGTACATAAAACAGCCCACGCCAACATTATAGGTGCCAACCTCGACCAGGCCCTGCTGGTGGTTACGCTGGTGTCGCCCGCCACCTCGTTTGGGTTTATCGACCGTTTTTTGGTGACGGCCGAAGCTTACCACATCCCGGTGCAGCTCATCTTCAACAAGGCCGATTTATACGACGACGACACCCGCGCTTACCAGGCCGAAATTGCCGGGATGTACGCCAGCCTGGGCTATCCCGGCGTGCTGTGCGCCGCTGCCACCGGCGAGGGCGTGGCCGACGTGGCTGCCCTGCTGGCCGAAAAAACCTCCTTGCTATCCGGCCATTCCGGTGTGGGCAAAAGCACGCTCATCAACGCCCTCGTGCCCGACCTCGACCTCAAAACTGCCGAAATCAGCCAGTTTTCCGATAAGGGCGTCCATACCACCACCTTCGCCGAAATGCTCGAGGTAGTGCCCGGCACCTACCTCATCGACACCCCCGGCATCAAGGAGCTAGGCCTCGTGGACATTAAACCCGCCGAGTTGGCCGGCTATTTTCCCGAAATGCGCGCCCTCCTCAACCAGTGCCGCTACCATAACTGCCAGCACACCCACGAACCCGGCTGCGCCGTGCGCGAAGCCGTAGACACTGGCAAAATAGCTCTTCCCCGCTACGACAGCTACTTGAGTATGCTAGCTGGCGAGGATAA
>JANXUO010000545.1 GCA_025356245.1 Hymenobacter sp. | reverse complement strand
CAGTCCGGTTGCAATTTTGCCGGATGCGCCGACACGAGTTAAGTGAACGAGAATGGTTATTACTCGAACCCTACACACGGGGGTACTTGAGTCGAGGCCGCCGACAGCCTCCAACTGCCGGGCCTGCCCGCGGCCCTGGCCCAAAAGCCTGCGGCCGTGGTGGCCGACAAGGCCTACGATACCAACCACGTCTTGGAAGCCGTGGCCCGGCAGGCCGCCGAAGCCGTGATTCCGCCCAAAACCACCCGGTTGGACCAGCGCCGTTACGACCGCAACCTGTATGCCGACCGCAACAAAATCGAGCGTTTTTTCGGCCGGCTATTTTCGGCCGTCTAAAAGAAGCCAGCGGCTTTGCCACCCGCTACGAGAAAACGGCCATCTCCTTTCTGGCCGTCGCCCATTTACTCGCTACCCTGGACTGGACACGTTAACTGTCCACCCTCTCTAGGTGGAGCAGCCCTAATATACCCGGTTCAATGCGGCCTTCAGGCCTTGGTAGCCGCACATGTCCACCTTCACCGAACCCACAAACATCTCGGCCTGAAACAACACGGGAATCTTGTTGCGGTCGTCGGACAAATACACCGAAATGGCGTTTTCGCCCCGAAACAGCTTGTTATCGGGCATTTTGGGCACCAGTTTAAAGGTGCGAATGGTGCCGGCCTTGGTTTCGACGGTTTGGCGGCCACGGTACACCACTTCGAGCAGGAAGTTATCGCCGTCAAAATACCCCGGCATTCGCACGATTTCACCCACCTTCATGCGGTCGAAATTTAAGGTGCGCAGGTAGTAAAAGCCGCTCACCAACTCCAGGCAGTTGTTGGCGATTTTAACGGTGCTGCGCTTGTTGTCGCGCACGTCGAATACCTGAGCCACGTCGTGTTCGTGGTCGAAATCAACAACTTCCTTTTTGCGATAATTTTTTTCGGCAATTTCGCGCTGGGCGCGGAGCGGCAAAATGCTGGTGGTGTCGATGTAAGCCCGCCACTGGTCGCGGATGCGCAGGAAAAAATCGAACGAGCCGGTGGTGCGGCCGCTTACGGTGGCCTTGTAACAGGGGCGGTTGTTGATGCGCTCCAAGCTGCCGCCGGTTTCGACGGTAGCGTCGGCTGCGTTGAGCAGGCCGTAATGTACCTTGTAATTAATCGTTTCGCCCCGCCCGAAGCTGGTTTGAGGAATGTTGCGCACGGCGTCGCCCGGCCCAAGGGCAGGTTGGGCAGCAGCCAGCAAAGTCAGTAAAAAGGGCAACGTAAGAAGCGAACGGCGTTTCATAGGAGCAATACGGGAAACCACGGAATAGCTACGATAAAGTTATTCGTTGGGCGGCGCTTTGCAAACCCAATGCCAGTACCGAAGTGAAATGTTGAGTTTTGAATGTTGTAATACGCTGCAAATTTCCGTCACAAAAAAAGCCCCACGGCCTAATCAGGTCGTGGGGCTTACAAAATTCATTGGCTGTCGAATGAAAATATTCAAACCTAAATATTCAAAATTCAACATTTCCTAGAGCGTGTCGTCGCCGTCTTCGGGGCCGCTCATGTCCACCGGAATTACATCGGTGTCGCCTTTGGCCATGGCGCGGATTTTAGCTTCCACTTCGTCGGCCAGCTCGGGGTTGTCGAGAAGCAGGGTTTTGACCGCCTCGCGGCCCTGCCCAATTTTCTGGTCGCCGTAGCTGAACCAGGAGCCGGACTTGGCAATGATGCCCATGTCCACGCCCAAGTCCACAATTTCGCCTACTTTGGAGATGCCCTGGCCGTAAATGATGTCGAACTCCACTACTTTGAAGGGCGGGGCCACCTTGTTTTTTACCACCTTCACCTTGGTGCGGTTGCCGGTGATGTTGTCTTTGTCCTCCTTAATCTGGCCGATGCGGCGGATGTCGAGGCGCACCGAAGCGTAGAATTTTAGGGCGTTGCCACCGGTCGTGGTTTCGGGAGTTCCGAACATCACCCCGATTTTTTCGCGCAGCTGGTTGATGAACACGCAGCAGCAACCAGTTTTGCTGATGGTGCCGGTGAGCTTGCGCAGGGCTTGGCTCATGAGGCGGGCGTGCAGGCCCACTTTCGAGTCGCCCATGTCGCCTTCGAGCTCACCTTTGGGCACGAGGGCGGCTACGGAGTCGATAACGATGATGTCGATGGCGCCGCTGGAAATAAGCTGGTCGGCAATCTCGAGGGCTTGCTCGCCGTTGTCGGGCTGGGCGATGAGCAGGCTGGCGGTGTCGATGCCTAGTTTTTGGGCATAGGCAGCGTCGAAGGCGTGTTCGGCATCGATGAAGGCGGCGATGCCGCCCTTCTTTTGCGCCTCGGCAATCATGTGCAGGGTCAGGGTCGTTTTGCCCGACGATTCGGGGCCGTAAATTTCGACCACCCGGCCGCGGGGCACGCCGCCCACGCCCAAGGCAATGTCGAGTGAAAGTGAACCGGTGCTGATGACGGCGACATCGACCACTTTCTGGTCGCTGAGCTTCATCACGGTGCCTTTGCCGTAAGCCTTGTCGAGTTTGTCAAGCGTAAGCTGGAGGGCTTTGGCCTTGGCGTCGGCCGCCGAAGCCGGGGCCGCTTTGTCAGTTGCTACTGCCATGTGGGGGAAGTTGAAAAAAAGAGAATTAGGTTTGGTAAAAGTAAGCGGTTTTGGCCGATTGCCAAACAGCAGCACCCCGGTGGGCGCCCCCGTTTTGGTAGGCGTTTTCTAACAGCACAAGCGGCGGTTTCGTGCCGTTGCAGCGACAAATTTATGTCTAAATTTCTAAAAATTTTAGTTAGCATTGGGGCCGTGTTGGTTACGGCCAGCGCGGCGCGGGCGCAGGTGGATAATCGGGCGTTTGTGGTCGAGCATCCAGGTAAACCGCGAATGTTTTCTGTGCTATGTTTCGCAGCCTCATCCAAAGCACAGGTTGACTCTGTAGTCGCAGACCAAAAACGGCGCCCGGATGCTTACAATACAGCGCACTTCCCCGTTGCTGGAAATGTACATCTCTCGCTCAACGCATTCACTTTTTTCAAAGACAACGAGTACTTCAATAAAATTGTGGACGGCTATACCCTGTTCGGTACTCAGCTCAACCCGCAACTCGTTTATTATCCCACTAAAGACCTATGCCTCGAAGCTGGCGTTTTTCTCTGGAAAGATTTCGGCAACCCCACGTTGCAACAAGTGCGCCCCACCTACCGCGCTACGTGGACGGTGAAAAACCACCAGTTTATTCTGGGTAATATCCGCTCGCACCTCAACCACAACTACATCGAGCCGCTCTTCAATTTCGAGCGCGTGATGCTGAAGCCACTGGAGGAAGGCGTACAGTACCGCCACCTCGGCCAGCGGCTTTTTGTGGATGTGTGGGTGGATTGGCAGCGGCAGCAGTACCGCTACAGCAACTATCAGGAGGAGATTGCGGGCGGCATCAGTAGCAGCTACCGCCTCACCACCGACCAAAGCGCATGGCAGGTAGCCGTGCCGTTTCAATTCACAGCCACGCACCACGGCGGGCAGATTGATACCCTCAACAAACCGTTACAAACGCTCTTCAACGAGGCATTTGGCTTGGAGGTCCGGCGCTCGCTGGGCCAGCACGTGCGGGCCGTGCGCTTCAACGCCTACGCCCTGGGTTTCCAAGACCACTCCTTCACTTTCGGCCAGCTTCCGTTCAAAAACGGCACCGCCTTCTACCTCAACGGCACGCTCGAAACCAAGTACGGCGATGCGATGCTGAGCTACTTCGAAGGCGAGCATTTCATTTCCCCGCTAGGCGGCGACTTGTACCAGGGCCTCTCCCGCACCGTATCTGACCCGACCTACGCCGAAACCGTGCGGCGGGTGCTGCTGCTGCGCCTGCTGCGCGACTTTCGGATTTCGGACGCGGCGGCCCTTACTGTGCGCGTGGAGCCGGTGTACGATTTCAGGGGCCGCAAGACGGATTTTTCGTTTGGGTTTTACTTGAATTTTCGGCAGGAATGGCTGCTGGAAAATGTGGGAAGCCGGGTGCGGCAGTAGTGTGGGTTTTCAATTCGCATTACGCACAAAACGTTTGATACTGTTGCCGCTCAGCGTGTCGCGGAACCAGGCAAACCGGCCGGTGGTGCCTTCGAGCTGGAAGCCGGCGGCCAGCGCCACGGCCTGCCCGGCCACGTTGTCGGCAAAGCAGCGGATGAGCAGCCTGGGAGTTTTCACCGTTTTAAAGCCGAAGGTGCAAATGGCCGCTAAGGCCTCGCGGGCATAGCCCTGGCCCTGGGCCTCGTGGGTGAGGTAGTAGCCGATTTCGGCGTGCTGGCCCTGGGGCATTAGGCAAATGTCGCCGAGGTAAGCAAGTGTTTGGCGGTGCCAAAGGCCTAGCACGTAAAAGCGGCCCGAATGCCAGTCATCGCCGAAGCGCCGAAGCTGAAGGTCGGCATCGGCCGGTTCCCGCACGGCTGCTACCCGGTCAGGGAACGAAGCGGCGAGGCGGAGGCGGTTGCGGTGCAGCAGCTCAAAAAACGCGGGTGCATCGGCCGGTTCGTAGGGGCGTAGCAGCAGGCGGGCGGTGAGCAGTGGCGTGCGCGGCAGGGGCATGGGGGGCAGAAGTGGGCCGCAAGTTCGGCAAAAGAAGGGTCGGCGTAACCCAGCGGCAACAGCGGGAGTAAATACGGTGGCCAACGAGAAGGGCTGCCTAACATCCGCTACTGGTTGGGCTAGCTTCTTCCTCAATCGTTAAATCCTTCTAAACCAATCAACTTTTTATGCCCAACACTCCTGCCCTCGGCTATGCTGCCAAAAGCTCCGGTGCCAAACTCGGCCCGTTCACCTTCGAGCGCCGCGAGCCGGGCGCTCACGACGTGAGCATCAAAATTGAATACTGCGGCGTGTGCCATTCCGATGTTCATCAGGTGAACAACGACTGGATGAACTCGCTTTACCCTTGCCTGCCCGGCCACGAGATTGTGGGCCGCGTAACGGCGGTGGGGGCGCACGTCAAAAACTATCAAGTGGGCGACCTCGCCGCCGTGGGCTGCATGGTGGACTCGTGCCAGCATTGCACCTCCTGCGCCGAGGGCAACGAGCAATACTGCGAAAACGGCTTCCTCTCCACTTACAATGGCCCTTTTGTGCCCGACGGTAGCAACACCTACGGCGGATATTCCGACCATATTGTGGTGCGCGAGAACTTTGTGCTGCGGGTGCCTGCCAGTCTTGCGGGCAACCTCAAGGGCGTGGCCCCGCTACTGTGCGCGGGCGTCACCACCTTTTCGCCTCTAAAGCATTGGAATATAAAAGCAGGTCAAAACATTGGTATCGTAGGCCTGGGCGGGCTCGGCCACGTGGCCACTAAGCTGGCCGTGGCCATGGGAGCCAAGGTGACGGTTTTTACCACAACCCTGACTAAAGAGGCTGCGGCTAAAAAGCTCGGAGCCAGCGAAGTGGTATACTCCAAAAACCCCCTTGCCATGATGGCGCACAAGGAGAAGTACGACTTCATCCTCAGCACTGTTCCCGAGCCGCACGACATCAATCCGTACCTTAACCTGCTCAAACGCGACGGCACCATTGTGCTCGTAGGAGTACTTCAGCCTCTTACTAAGGGCACCGACAATATGCAGGTGGCCACCAAGCGCCGCTCCGTGGCCGGCTCCCTCATCGGCAGCATCAAAGAAACCCAGGAGGTGCTGGACTTCTGCGGCAAGCACAACATCACCGCCGACGTGGAGCTAATTGACATCGCAACCATCAACGAAGCCTTCAAAAAAGTAGAAAAAGGCGAAGTGCCGTTTCGGTACGTAATTGACATGAAATCCCTGAATCGCTGATTGACACTGTTTTTTTGATTCTGCTGACCGGTTGGCACAATGAAAAGGGAGGCAACGCGGCCGTGTTGCCTCCCTTTTCATTGTCTCGCACTCGTAACGAAATGCAGCTATCCAATTGGCGAAATCAAAAAAACAACTTCAATCAGTGGTTAATGCCGACCCCGGATTGCTGCTGCGCGGGGCTGCCCAGCGCCTGCTGGGTGCGCATGATGTTGACCTGGCGGGCCGCTTCGTTAAAAAACTCCAGGCGGCGGATGAGCATTTCCTTGGTTAGCACCCGGCCCTCGGGGGTGCGCATGAGCGACTTTTTATCGGCCAGTACGCGCTGCACAGCGGCCAGGGCCTGCGGCTCGTGCTGCATGAATTGTTTGCTGAATTCGGCCAGCCGCGCTACACCGGTGGCGGTGAGGGTAAAATGCTCGCCCGCGCCCGCATTCAGCACTTCGCACAGCACATAAACTTCGATGGGCAGGCTGGTTTCGAGGGCGGTGGTGCGCAGGTCGAGGCCCGCGGCCATGGCATCGAGAATGATGCGCACGTTGCGCTCAAATTGCTGGTAGTAGGCTTGGGTTTCCATTTCGGGAGTGTTGGATGTTGAATGTTGGATTGGAGAAAGTGCGAAAAATCATTCAAATCTCAACATTCAGCATTCCTCAAAGTAATTCACGGACAATCTGGTCGATGGAGATGCCTTCGGCTTCGGCTTTGAAGTTGCGCACGAGGCGGTGGCGCAAAATAGGCGCGGCCACGGCCCGAACGTCCTCAATATCAGGCGAGTATTTGCCGTTGAGTAGCGCGTTGCACTTGGCGCCCACCACTAGGTGCTGGCTGGCGCGAGGACCGGCGCCCCACTCCAGCAGCTGCGTGGCGCGGGGGGCGGCGCGCTCGGTGCCGGGGCGGGTTTTTTGCACCAGGCCCACGGCGTATTCCACCACGTTGTCGGCCACCGGCACCCGGCGCACCAATTCCTGGAAGGCTTGAATATCGGCCGCGTGCAGTATTTTGTTCACCGACTGCTTGCGGTCGGAAGTCGTGTTTTTGACGATGCTCAACTCCTCAGCGTAGCTAGGGTATCCTAGCTCGATGTTGAACATGAAACGGTCCAGCTGCGCTTCGGGTAGGGGGTAAGTGCCTTCCTGCTCAATGGGATTTTGGGTGGCCAGCACAAAAAACGGGCGCGGCAGCGGGTAGCGTTGCCCGGCCGCCGTGACGGAATATTCCTGCATCGACTCTAGCAACGCTGCCTGGGTTTTGGGCGGCGTGCGGTTTATTTCGTCGGCCAAGATGATGTTGGCGAACACGGGGCCTTTCACGAAGTGAAAATCGCGCTGCTGGTTCAGCGTTTCCGAGCCCACAATGTCGCTCGGCATCAGGTCGGGCGTAAACTGAATGCGGTTGAAGCTCAGGTCGAGCGAGTCGGCAATGGTCTGCACGAGCAGGGTTTTAGCCAGGCCAGGTACCCCTACTAACAAGCTATGGCCCTGCGAGAAAACGGCCGTCAGCACTAAGCGCACCACCTCGTCCTGTCCCACAATAACTTTCCCAATTTCCTGCCGCAGTCGCTGGTAGGCAGCCGCCAAAGCATCGGCGGCTTCTTTATCGTTGGTCATTTGTTTTTAGCTGATAGCCAATAGCTGATAGCTGTTAGCTTTTTTCTGTTGAGAAGCTGTGAGCAGCGCGGGAGAAACCGCCAAAGACTAATAGCTACCAGCCATCAGCTATTAGCTAAAAACCTTAATTCTCCGCTTCCAGCACTTTGCACTCGGCGTACTCGGGGGCCACTTCGAGATAAACGGTGCTCCGGTTTTTTACAAACCACTCGTCGAGAGCCTTGTTTTTCTTCTCGCTGAGGGCGGCAGCGGCTATTTTTTGGTAATCGTCGGTTAGGTTGGCCTGGTGGGGCGGGGTATTCGATTTGAGCCAAAGCACGCGCATGGCGTCCTTGCCGTCGTCGGTGCGGTAGGGCAAGGGCGGGCTGATGTGGCCCACCTTCATGGTGTCGATGGCAAAGAAGATGGCCGGGTCAAGCTTATCGAGCGGCAACCGCGAGCCGCCGTCTTGCCGGTTTTTGAGCAGGCCGCCGTTACCCGCGCTCTCCTTGTCCGAAGAATTGTCCTTGGCGGCTTTCGCGAAGCTGAGGCTATCGGCCAGAATCTGGCGGCGCAGGCGCCCCAGCTTTTGGGCCGCAACGCTGGCGTCGGTCGAGCCTGTGGCGGGCTTCAACAAAATGTGCCGGGTGGAGTAGCTATCGCCCTTGCGCTCAATAAATCGAATAAGGTGAAACCCAAACTGCGATTCCACTACCGGCGACATCTGGCCTGGCTCCAGGCGCATGGCGGCGGCCTCGTACTCGGGCACTAGCTCGCGGCGCTTAAAAAAGCCCAGGTAGCCGCCTTCCTTACCTGAGCCGGGGTCTTCGGAGTACTGCTTGGCCAAATCCTCGAATTTTTCGCCAGCCAGAATGCGGGCGCGGATGTCGTTGAGTTTGGCGATGGTGGCCTGCTTGGCCTTGTCGTTCACTTGGGCGGGCACGATAATCTGGCCTACTTCCACTTCAGTGCTGAAGTAGGGCAGGCTGTCCTTGGGCACTTTGTTAAAGTAGCGGCTGACCTCGCGGGGCGTCACGGCAATTTTGCCCGTGATGGTTTCCTGCATTTTCTGCTGCGTAAGCTGGTCTTTTACCTGCCCGCGCAGGTCTTCTTTCAAGGCTTTCACGGGCTTGTTATACATTTCCTCCAACTTCTTTTCGGAGCCAATCTGCTGCACGAAATAGGCCATGCGGCGGTCTAGCTCATTGTTGAGCTGTGAGTCGCTCACCGTCACAGAGTCGGTTTCGGCCTTGGCAATCATAAGTTTGCTCAGTACCAAGCTCGACAGAATTTTGCACCGCAAATTGGGCGAAAGCGGCTTGCCTGCTGCGCGCTGCAACTCTTGGGCATAAATGTTTTCTACATCCGAGCGCAGCACAATCTGGTTGTCCACCTTCACAATAATTCCGTCGAGCAGCTCTTGCCCCCTGGGGCGGCCCACGCCAAGCTGGGCTTGGGCTATCGGGCTAAAACCAAGCAGCAACGTGAATGCGCACAGCAAAGCCACCAGATAAATTTTTAATTTCAGCATAGTCAATAAGTTATTCAGCACTAAGGAAGGCAATGGCGTACCAATGCAAGCGGTTTTGGTGCCTTAACGCAACCACCGCCCGGTAAATTTCCACGCCTGATGCCGGACGCTCCAAAACCGGAGCCGCCGCCAGTGCCCAGGGTTGCACCAGCGGCACTACGGCAGGATGCCGGTTTATTTCGTCACCAGCTTATTTGCCTCAGCCTCACTTACTTTCACGGGATTATCGCGGCGCATCTGGGCAATCCACTCTTTTTCGAGGAAAGACTGGTAGTCGGAAGTGGCTTGGCCACGGGCTTCGGCAAGGGTTTTGGGGCCGGCGGGCAGCATTTTGGTGACGGTGACGGCGTAGAAGCGGCCCTCCTTCTGTACTTTATAGGTGCCGGGACCCTTGCTGCTCAACTCGTCCACTACCTTATTGTCGCCTTTCTGAAACACCTTTTCGCTGATTTGCACAGCCAAGGGGTTTTGGGCGTTCAGGTCGCCTTCCAGCGCCGAAACCTGCGTGGTGCTGAAGGCTACGGTTACGCCACCAGTGGCGGCCGAGCCAGCCTGCGCGGCCGTGCGAATGCGCCGGGCCGGTACGCCGCCGCGCTTTTGCAAGTAGCGGGACGCCGAGTCGGCGCGGGCGCGGGCTAGAGCCGGCTTCTCGCCTTTTTTGATGCGGCCGGTCAACAGCACGTTGGCGGTGGTGTCCTGACTGAGGCGGGTGCCCAACTCGTTGAGACCCATGAAGCCGGTTTTGCCAATGGCCGCATTATCAGCGTGAAAAGCAATGTCTTTGGGTACGTCGCGCGTCACGGTGTAACGCGGAGCAACCAAGCGCTGCTGGGCTTTGGCGAGGGTAGCAGCCGAGGCCGCCGACACCACCCGGCCCTGCACCCGCGGCTCCCACTGGTACTTGGCTTGGTTGTCGGCAAAGTATTTTTTGAGGCCCACGGTGTCCTCAATGGCCTTGCTCCACACCTTCTCGTCCATCAGTTGGAATAGCAGAATGCCGTCGCGGTACTCTTTCACCAGCATCCGGTAGTCCTCATATTTGGTGTCGAGGCTGTTTTTCTCGAAGTTAGTCAGGCTCTCGTCCACGTACTGGTCGTAGAGCTGCTGCAACACAAAGGCGGGTTGGGCACCGGTGCGGGCCCGCTGGTTTTGCACGGCAAAATTCAGGAAATCCTTCACCAGGTACGGCTTGCTTTTGATAGTGAAAAGGGCCGAATTGTCGCTGATGCCCTTGCTTTTAGCGCCAGCGACGGGGGCCGTGTAGCGGAAGCGACCGTTTACTAAAGCAGTGTCGCCTCTGGTGAGCGCGTAGGCTTTCACCTGGGCCACCTCCACAAACTGGTCTTCCTGACGGATGCGCTTAAGGAAGGCCGCCTTGTTAAGCTCCGAGCGTGAGTCTTTGGCGACTTTGCCCTTGAGTGTGGGCTCTACATCGGCAAATTTGGCCACCGGAGTCTTCTCAATCAGCTTGATAATGTGCCAGCCGTAGGGCGTTTGCACGGGCGGGGCGATGTCGCCGGGCTTCTGAATCTTAAAGGCTGTTTCCTCAAAAGAAGGAATCATCCGGCCGGTGCCGAAAGGAGGCAGCTCGCCGCCGTTGGCGGCCGAGCCGGCATCTTCCGAGAACTGAGCCACGAGCTTGTCCCAGCTTTCGCCTTTTTTGAGGCGGATGTACAGCTCATCGGCTTTCTTTTTGGCCGTCAGCGAGTCGGGCTTGGGAGCGTTGGCGTTCACCCGCACCATGAGGTGTGCCACTTTGATTTCGCCCTGCGCCGGGCGGCGGTCGTTTACTTTAATGACGTGGTAGCCGAAGCGGGTACGGACTGGTGCGCTGAGCTGGCCAGGGGCCGTTTTGTAGGCCGCCGTTTCAAACGGGTACACCATCTGCATGGCCGTGAAGTAACCCAGCTTGCCGCCGTTTTGCTTCGCGGAGGGGTCTTCGCTTACCTCGCCCGCCAGCTTGGCAAAATCGGCCCCGCCTTGCAGCTGCTCGCGGATTTTGGTGATTTTTTGGAACGCCGCCAGCGTATCGGCCGGCGAGGTATCGGGCGCAACGCGGATGAGGATGTGCGAGGCGTTGACTTCCTGGCCCATGCGGTCGTAAGCTTCGCGCACCAGCAGGTCGGTCACGCTTTTCTCCGTCAGGTAGGGCTGCGAAAGTTGCTGGCGGTAGCCATCCAACTCGCGCTTAAAAGCCTGGGTGGTGTCGAGCCCCTTTTTTTCCGCTTCCAGCACCTTGAGGCGGAAGTTGGTGTAGAGGTCGAGGTAATCGGTCACGCTGGTCCGGGTGCCGTAATCGGCCGCCGTGGCGTTATTTTTCCGGTACACGTAGGCAAACTCATTGGCCGGTACCGGGTAAGCACCCAGCGTTTCGATGGCGGGGCCGGTGGCAATGGCGGGGGCAACACCCGAAACGGTAGTGGTGGCAGGTTTGCTGGCCTGGCAGGCCGCCAGCAGCGCTACGGCGGCCGTGCCGACGTACAAAAAGCGTTTGTGCATAAAGCAGATAGCGTAAACAAAAAGCGCCCGCCGCATGAACCGACGGGCGCAGACGGACAATTACCGGTGCGAAATTACGTTAATTTTCGGCGCAACATACACCCGGCTCATCTACATACTGGTCAGAATGGCCCGTGGGCACTTACGTCAGCACCTTCGAGAGGTGGCAAACCGTGTGGTTGCCACGCGTAAAGAACTCTACTCTGTCCATTAGTCGGTTCACCAGCACCATGCCCATGCCGCCTTTGCGGCTTTGCCGGATGTACTCGCGCAGGTCGGGTGCCGGTGCCGGAACGGGCAGAAAGATGGTGTCGCCCTGGTCGGTGATTTCTACGTCGAGCGCTTGATTTTTAAGCAGTAGTGTTAAATCAAGGTACTGCGAGGCATCTTCACCATTGGCGTGGATGATGAAGTTGGCCACTACCTCGTCCACGGCCAATACCACCTGGTTGACGGCTACATCGGCAAAGCCACGCCCCGTGAGGTGCCCGCGCACAAAATCACGCACCTGCTGGAGGTTCTGGCGCGAGCAAGCAATGCGAAGAGCTGATTTCACAAGAAGAATGGACAACTGGGTGAATGAGTGAGGCCGTAAAAGACCAAAAATCACAAAAGCAATTGATAGTGAATTGATTAAGTGTATTTATTAGGCGGAGTCGGTCCTGCCTGCCGTCATGTGCTTAGGCAGATATGGCCTCAGCCTGGGTGGGCACAATGGTCATGAGCGCGTCGAGGCCCAGGATTTCAAAGACGTTAAAAACTTTTTCCTGCATGTTAAAAAAAACAAGTTTTACGTCCTTGTCTTGCAAGGGCTGCAAATGGGAAATAAAAACTCCCAATCCTGCCGATGAAATGTAGCTTAGCTTGGTGCAGTCGACTAGCACTTTGCGGTAGTTGAGGATTTCAGGTTTGGCCAGTTGGGTGTCGAGGACGATGGCCGAGCTGGCATCTAGTTCGCCGTCGAGCAAAAGGGTGAGCAAATCGGCGGAGGGTTGAGCGGTTACTTTCATGGTAGGGGCCGTTACGTTAGGAGCCGGGTTCGGGTTGGGCCGTTTTGAATTTGATGACGAGCATGGTTTGGTCGTCGTGTACTGGGCAGCCAGCGGTAAAGGTATTGAAATCCTCCATTATGAGGTCTTTAATTTCATGGGCTTCCAGATAATAACAGCGTTGCAGCAGCGACTTAAGCCGCTCTTCGCCAAACTCGGAGCCGTCGGTACCACGGGCTTCCACAATGCCATCGGTGTAGAGTACCATTATATCGCCGGGGCCGTAGTCATAAAACTGGTTATTGATGTGCCGGTCGTAGCCGCCTTTGCGCAAAATACCCAGCCCTAGGCCGGCCGACACGAAGTAGGACACTTCCTCGCGCATGGCGTGGTAGTAAAGCGTGGGGCAGTGCCCGGCTCGGGCAAACATAAATCCACCCTGCTCGTAATCAATGATGTAGAGCGAAGAAGTAATGAACGAGGCCGGTTCGAGGCAATGGGCCAAGGCCGCGTTGGCCTGGCTCATGAAGCGGCTGGGCAGCGGAAACTGCTCACGCTCGTTGCGGGCCAGGTGGTTGGCTTGCATCAGGGCGTGGAAAATTCCCTTCATCTGGGCCATGTGGAAGGCGGCCGTGACGCCCTTGCCCGACACGTCGCCGATGAGGACGGCCAGCCGGCGGCCGGGCAGTAGCAGAAAGTCGTAGAAGTCGCCGCCCATCTCCTTAGCTGCCAGCGAGTGGGTAGAAATATCGAACCAGTCGTCGGTGGGTAAATTTTTGGGAATGAGGCTGTCCTGCACCTGCGCCACAATCTTCAGCTCTTCTTGGGTGCGCTGGTTGCTGAGCGAGTCGGCTACCAGCTGGAGGTTCTCGATGCTAAGCACCGTTTGGCTGGTGAAGGTGTTGAGGATGCCAAGGTCGTCGGCATCGAAGCCCTTGGTTTCGGTTTTCAGCAAGAAAAGTACGCCGTAGTAGTTTTTAACGCTGTGTAGGGGAAGCGCCACGAGCGAGCCGAAGGTTAGGTTGGTGGGCCAGCCGGGCAGGGCCGCCAGGTCGTCGATGATGATTTCCTGGGCTTGCGCACCTTGGCTGGGCAGCAGTTTGGCAATGGCCTGGGCCTGGGCTTCGCTGAGATGGTGGAGGAAGGTGCTGGTGTCGGGGTTTTCGCTGGCCGAGACGCCCGGCAGCAGGAGCAGGGCGGCAGCTTCGGCCTGCACCGTTTGCACCGCCGAAGCCAGCAGCGTCTGGTAGATTTCGACCGATGTTTGACCGCGTTGGATAATTTGCGTCAGCCGCTGCAAACCCACCACCTCGGCCCGGCGCTGCTCGAAGACGCCCGCCGTAGGCAAGCTGAACACCGTAACCAACAAACCTGTTAGCGAATAAAAAGCGGCAAACAAGGCCGTAAGTAGCAGAAAATTGTGTTGCGCAGCCGGGGCCAGCAGCGTAGCCGCCGGGCCGGTGAAGCGGAAGTATTGCACAAAGAGCAACATAGCTGATAACATAGCACTTTGGTAGCCGATAGCCTGCCACTTCTGGCCTTGGGTGAGGTAGCCCACCCAACGCTGGTTGCTGCTGAGGTACATTCCGAACAGCCCCAACCCGAACAGTACCGGAAAGCCCAACCAAGCCGGTACCGTACCCACGGCTAATTGCGACAGGAGCGTCAGGCCCAACAATATTTCCAGCAGCTGCCAGCGTTTGCGCAGGGCCGCGTCACTTTTGAAAAAAACCAGTGACCGCCAGGCATAATTTGCCTGCGCCAGAAAGATGAGAAACAGCCCCACAATCACAGGATAAGTAATGGCAAAAGCTGTTGGGGCCAGCGCCGGCCGAGCTTGGCTTAAGAGCTGAGTTACTCCAAAAAGCGCTAAGCATAGCAAGGATAGGCCCCCCGGCCCCAACAGTAAGCGGCGCAACAGGCCCACAAAATCTTGCCGGTACAAGCTCAACGGCTGGCGACGAATAAGCAGAAACAGGTTGCCCGCCAGCACGCCTTGGGCCAGCAGCACCACCCAGCCCGGCCAGCCCGCCACGGCAGCAACCGCACCATTGTTGCCAAGAGCGCTAAGCAATAACACGCTCCAGCTCAAGAGCGTTAGAAGTAGCAGAACGGGCTGTGTACGAGACGACAAAATGCTAAATAAGTAGGCGAAAACCTTGCTTTTAGGGGGAGGCGACTCCGCTATTAGCCGCGCAAGATAACAGGCATTTTTTGGGGCAAGCCTGCGCAGTCCAAAAACGGCCCGAGCGCATTAAATATTGAAAAATTCTAGTTAATGCCCTAAAAGCAACTTTTTATCAGCGTATAAAAAAACACGAGTTTTGCATACGGAGCGGCCGGGTTGGCGGTTCGGCCGGCAGTATGCAAATAGCGGCGGCGGCCACTGACTAAGGCGTCGCAGTTGCATTTTGATGGCACGCACAGTGCTATTCGATGGGTTGGCATTTTGGCTGCCGGCTGCGTAAGAGGGCTTAATTGGAACCAACAGGCCATTTATTCAACTTATCTTTGTTGAAGCTGCGTCATCAAATTATTTTTACGGCGCGGATGCTTTGATTATGAGTATACTACTACAAGCTGAAAAAAAACAAAGCCGGCTGCACGGGCTGGTGCTGGTGCTATTGTTGCTGATGGGCGCCGGGGCCGCCCGTGCTCAAACCCCTGACCCGCGCCCCATCCTCCAGCTAAACCTGCTCGACCGTGCCCCCAGCACGCTGGTTGACCAAACATACATTTACTTCGAGAATGGCGCTACCCCCGGTTTCGACTCGCAGTTCGATGCGTCTAAACTAGGCAATCCATCGGGGCTCAACATTTCGTCGTTTACGTCGGCGGGTACGCCACAACAGTTGGTTATTAACGGCTTGCCTCCCTACGTGGCTGGTACGCCGTTGGCCATCAATTTGTTCGTGGGTGTGCCGGCATTCGGGACATTTCGTTTTCGGCTGGCCAGCGCCGTTAATTTCGGCGATACGCACTTTGTGCTGCGCGACAACTTACTGAATGTGCGCACCCCGCTGGTGGTGGGCAGCACGTACTCTTTCGACATGACATTTGCCAACACCAATGGCCGTTACAACGACCCGGCCCGGTTCGTGCTCGAAATTTTGCCCCCCGGCGACCTTGTGGTAAGCACCACCACTACGCCGCCGCTCGATTACTACCGTAACGTCACCATCACCGGTACGGGCCTTTTGCAACTCGACAAAAACCTGGAAGCCAACACCAGCTTCACTGTGCAAGCGGGCGGTACGCTGGATACCGGCACGGGGGCCACCTCCGACGGCTATGTGCTGAGCGGCAGTGCGTTTGCTATGCAGCCAGGTAGTAGCTTGATTGTGCGGTCGCGGAGCGGCATTGCGGCCACGGCGGCGCAGGGCAACATTCAAACCACCACCCGTAGCTTCAGTGCCGATGGGCTTTACACCTACAATGCCAACTTGAGTATCGGCCAAACGGCCGTTACCGGCGACGGGCTGCCAACCACGGCCCGTTACCTGGGGGCGGCCGTCACCTTCTCGTCGGGTGGGGCGCCGGTGCCCACGCCCGGCACCTTGCGCCTGTCGCAGCCCCTTGCCCTCACCCAGCGCCTCGACCTGATAACCAGCCTCAACACCAATAGCCAGCTGCTCACCCTCAAATCAACCCAGACCGGCGGCACGGCCTTGGTAGGCCGCATCGACGGCACCCTGACCGGTACATTGACTCAGGAACGGGCCATCGACCCGACGCTGAACGCTGGGGCGGGCTATCGTCATTTCAGCAACCCGCTGGGCAGCGGCCCCACGTTTGGCCTCATGGCCGGCCCCACGTTCGCGCCCGTGACGAACCCCGCTTACAACACGTCAGCGACGCCGAATCTGCTCACGCCGTTTCCCAACCTTTTTACGTACGATTTCACGGCCATTGCCAACAGCCCGGCCACCACATACTCGGCTTTTGACCGGGGCTGGCGGGCGCTGGCCCCCGGCGATGCTGCCCCAGGGCGTGGCCGCGGCTTTATTGCCCACATCTCGGCCGACAATGTGGTGAAGTTCACGGGCTCTCTTAACGAGGTGGCGCAAGCCGTGGCGCTGCCCGCCAACCCTGGCAGCACTCCCGGGTTCGTGCTGCTGGGCAATCCTTTTGCTGCGCCGCTCGATGGTACGGCCCTGACGCGCCCGGCGTCGGTACCCGCTGCATTTTATGTGTATGAAACCACCGGCCCTTACGCTGGCCGCTACCGCGCCAACGTGAATGGGCTGGGCGGCTCGCCGCTTATTCCCATTGGCCAGGGCTTTTTTATGAGCCAGAACACTGGGGCTGTTGCCGCTACGCTGACCATGCCGCTGGCCGCCCGCCAAAACCTGTTTGGCAGCCCCGCCGTGCCCACCCTGCACCGCGCTGCCGCAGATGCCCGCCCCCGCCTGCACCTGGCCCTGACTGCCCCCGGCACCCCCGCCGACGACCTCATTCTCTACGCCGAAGCCGGGGCCACGCCTGCTTTCGATGCCCACTTTGATGCCTACAAGCTGCCCAGCCCCGGCCAGGCCGAGTTGGCCGCCCTTACGCCCGCCCACGAGGCACTTAGCGTCAGTGGCTTGCCCTTGTTCAGTCCTGCCCAGGCCACCTTGGTGCCGTTGCGTTTGAGCCTGCCCCGCGCTGGCAGCTTTACCCTCACCACCAATTTGGTCAATTTTAATGGCTTGGATGCGTACCTGTTGGATGCCCTTACCGGGCAGCGGCACAACATGCGGGCCCAGGCGGCTTACACGTTTGCAACCGCCAATGCCGGCGAAATCGTTGGTCGTTTCACGGTACAACTAGGGGGCGCGGGGCGGCCCACAGCCGTAGTTGCTAGTGCTTTGGCCGCTAATGTAATCTTGTACCCCAACCCCGCCCACGGCGCGGCCACGGTGGCCTTGCCGGCCGTACCCGGCGTTACGCTGGCAACGGCCGTACTGCGCGACGCACTGGGCCGCGAAGTGCGGCGGCAAACGGCGGCAACTACGGCCGCTGGCGGTGCTTTTGAGTTGAATTTAACTGGTTTGCCAGCGGGCTTATATGCTTTGCAAATAGCCTTGGGCGAGCAGTTGGTGACCAAGCAGTTGGTGGTGGAATAAGAACATACTTTACCTGATACAAAACGAGACGGGCGGGCGGCTAAAAAAGCCGCCCGCCCGTTG
>JANXUO010000526.1 GCA_025356245.1 Hymenobacter sp. | reverse complement strand
ACCTTTTTGATACCCTCACCGCCCAAAAATCGTTTGCCCGCTTTAATGTGCCGCACACGCTGCACACGGCTTTTAATGGCGAGGAGGCGCTGGATATGCTGCTCGGCCGCAACGGGCAGGAGGCCATCGCGCCCCTGCCGGAAGTCATTTTACTTGACCTGAACATGCCGCGCATGAACGGCACCGAGTTCCTGACCGTGCTGCGCGCCGACCCCGGCCTGGGGCATTTGCCGGTGTTCATCACCACCACTTCGGGGCTGGAGGTTGACCGCCTGAACGCCCAAAGCCTGGGCGTGAGCGGCTACATCCTCAAGCCTTTGGATTTTGAGAGCAACGCCAACATGGTGGACAGCCTTAACTTGCTCGAAAAGCTGCTGCGCGAGGAGTAGGCCCGGCGCAGGGTGCAGCCTCACTGCTTCTTCACGCTTGCGGAGCGGAATTTACGCGGCCCCGGCGGCGTTAGGCCCTTGGTTCGAATTACTGATTTCCTTATTTCTCTGGCATGACTTACCGTTTGCTGCTGGCCGCTGCGCTCTTCACTGCCGCTTCTACCGGAGCCCTGGCCCAAACCGACGACGGCCCCCGCCAACTGGGGGCGCCGCCCACCGCCCCGCCCCGACCGGCCCCAGTTCCGCGCCGGCTCGATGCCGTGCCCGCCCCGCCCGCCGATACCGCCCGCCGCGCCGCTGCGCCAGTTGCCCAGCCGGGGGCCGGCCCCATCACGCCGGTGTACGCGCCCACCCCGCCCGGTCAAATTCCGGGCGGCAGCTACCAGCGCCCGCCGCGCTTTCAGGTGGGCTTGAAAACGGGCTTGGTGTACAACGTGACCGACGTGGAAGTAAAAAACCCGCTCTTCGGCAAAAACTACCTGCTCCTTGACGGGCAGCAGCGGATTGACTTCGACAACGTGGGGTTTTACGAGGACGAAAGCGGCCACTACGTGCGCACCAACCTGCCGGGCAGCAACCGCGAAAGCACCCTACGGCGCGAAAAAACCGGGCGCATCAGCCTCTACTCCATCACCAGCACCTCGTACAACCCCGGCTACGGCGGCATGGGCGGGTTTGGCTACGGCGGCATGGGCTACGGCGGCATGGGTTACCCCGGCGGCTACGGCGGCTACCGCAGCGTCAAAACCGAATACTTTAGTAAAGACAACGGACCGGTGCAAAACCTGAGCAGCAACAACTTACTGCTGGCCACCCGCGAAAACCCCGGCGCTCAGGAGCTTTTGCTGGCTGGCCGCCACTACCAAACCATTACCACGGCGGCCTACGTGGTGGGCGGCGGCCTGCTGGTGGCGGGCCTGCTCCAAACCCTGCGGCCGGGCCAGGGCGGCATCTCGCCCCTCACCTTCGCTGCCATCCCGGTGCTGATTGTGCCGCTGATTTTTCAGGGCAAGCAGGCTGAAAATCAGAAGCAAGCCATTTCCCTCTACAACGCTACGGCCAGATGAAGCGGAGTTGTCTGCCTGTTTTTCAGGTGTTCAGCTACGTAGCTGCTGTTACGTGGGGTAACGCGAAAATCTGTTTCGCGACGAGCAACGCGAGTTCCTCGCGTGCATGACGCAAGCGGCCGGGGGCACCGCGTAACAGTAGTTACGCAGCTAAACGACGCTCGAAGAGGTTGTTTGGGGAAGTGTTTGAACAGACTCCTTCGGAAAACCAGCGCGAACACCCCACCCGTGCCACAACCCTGCCCCGTGCCCGTTGCGTAGGGCGGGAATGAGCGCCGCCCCCTCCCCCGCCGATTTTGCTGCCCGTCAGGCCCTGGCCCTGCTCGTCGATGCCCGCCTGTGTGCCGAATACGGGGGCCCGTTCCGATTTTTCAGCACCAAAGACCCGCTGAGCGAGTTGATTAGCGCCCTGCTTTCGCACCGCACCAAAAACGCCGACTCGCACCGTGCCTACCAGCAGCTACGCGCCGCCTTGCCCACCTGGGAGCAGGTGCGCGACGCCCCCACGGCCGAAGTTGAGGCCCTGCTGCGCCCCTGCACCTGGCCCGAACAAAAGGCTCCGCGCATTCAGGCCGTGCTGCGCGAAATCAGCCAGCGTTGCGGTACCGAGGCCCCTTGCGCGTTGGATTTTCTGGCCGACCAGCCGGTGGCCGCCGCCCGGGCCTGGCTCGAAACCCTGCCCGGCGTGGGGCCTAAAACCAGCGCGGCTACGCTGCTTTTCAGCAGCTTGCGCATTGCGGCCATGCCCGTCGATAGCCACCACCACCGCGTGGCCCAGCGCCTGGGCCTCATTGGCCCGAAGGTGGACGAAAAAGCCGCCCACGTGCTGCTGCCCGCCCTGCTGCCGCCCGGCTGGACGGCCCAGCAAGTATATGACCACCACGAAGCCCTGATGTACCACGGCCAGAAATGCTGCTTCTACCAAACCCCCGCCTGCGCCCGTTGCGTGGTGCTCGACGTATGCCCGTTTGGGCAGGCGCGGCTGTCAATGCCGGGCGCTTGAGTGGTGAGTTGCCAGCTGACAGCTTTTGTGCTCAACGCGGCATTTTGGCTGTAATTTGCAGCTGGCCCGCCACTTCGGGGCTCGCATTGCCATGCCTACTGCTTTTCGTAACCTGCGCTACCTGGTAGCTTACACTGTGCCACTCACAGCTTTCGCGGGCCTGTGGCTACGCGGCCCATTCGTTTGGCTCACACTGGCTTACACCTTTGGCCTGGTGCCGCTCGTGGAGCTGCTGTGGCGGCCCCAAGCGCCCGCTGCCCTGACCCCGGCCGCCACCGACGACCGCCGCCACTGGTTTTTCGACGGCCTGCTTTACCTCAACGTGCCCTTGCAATTGGGCCTGCTGGCCACCTTTTTGGGACGCTTGCACACCGGCCATTTCAGCCCCGCCGAAACCCTGGGTGCCACCCTGGCCGTGGGCATCTGCGGCGGGGCGCTGGGCATCAACGTAGCGCACGAGCTGGGCCACCGCCCCAAAGTATGGGAGCAGCGCCTGGCCCAAGTCCTGCTCTGGAGCGTGGGCTACCTGCACTTTTTCATCGAGCACAACCGCGG
>JANXUO010000251.1 GCA_025356245.1 Hymenobacter sp. | reverse complement strand
TGCTGGAACTGGAAGTAGTCGTTGGGCAACTTGGTGGGGTTGAGTTTTGAAGGTTGAGGGTTGAATGGCGCTTCTAACTCAACATTCAACCCCCAACATTCAACATTTCCTTTGCGCCAGCAGCCGCAGCTCGGCGCGGTGCAGCACGCCGGTGGTGGCCAGCTCGAGCTGGTAGCGGCGGCGTAGCAGCTCTTCGCGGCGCTTGCGGTGGTGGCGCAGGAAGCGGCGGAGCAGCGCCCGGCTGCGCTGGCGCAGGGTGGCCTGCTCGCGGGCCAGGGCGCGGCGGGCGGCGCGGGGCAGCTGGTGGCGGTAGTGCAGCACCACCTGGGCCTGCTGGCGCAGCTGCTCGCGGGGGGCCTGGGCAGCCTGCCGGGCGCGGCGCAGCAGGGCGGCGCGGGCGGCGGCCAGGGGCTGGCGGGCGGCGGCGTGGGCGCGGCGCGTGCGGTGGGTGAGGTGCTGGTGGTGGCGGGCCAGGTGGCGGGCGGCGGCGCTTCGTATTTGCGCGGCGTAGCCGTGCACGGCGGCTTCGAGGCGGGCCAGGCGCTCGACCAAAAAGGCGGCTACGGCGGTGGGGGTTTTCAGGGCGCGGTGGGCGGCGAGGTCGGCCACGGCTTCGTCGCGCTCGTGGCCGATGCCGGTGAGCACGGGCAGCGGAAACGCCCCGATGGCGGCGGCCAGGCCGTAGTCGTCGAAGGCCAGCAAGTCAGTTTTGCCTCCCCCGCCCCGGATGATGACCACGGCATCGAAGTGCGCCCGCCGGGGGCGCACCAGGTCCAGGGCGGCCCGAATGGCGGCCGGGGCGTCGTCGCCCTGCATGGCGGCCGGGAAGAAAGCCACCGCAAAGTCGTAGGGTGCTTCGCGGAGCTGCTGCATGAAATCCTGGTAGCCCGCCGCCGTGGCCGACGAGATGACGGCCAGCCGCTGGGGGGCCAGGGCCAGCGGCTGGGCCTTCTGGCGCGCGAGCAAGCCCTTGGCGGCCAGCTTTTCGAGGGCCAGCAGCCGCTGCCGGGCCAGCTCGCCCACGGTGTAGCTGGGGTCGATGGCCAGCACGTCGAGGCTCAGGCCGTACTGCTCGTGAAACCGCACCTGCACTTGCAGCAGCAGGCGCAGGCCGGCCCGCAGCGGCTGCCCGGTGTGGCGCTCGAAGCGGGCGGCAATGCCCGCGTAGCGGCTGCTCCAGAGCGTGGCCCGCGCCTGGGCCTTGAGGGCGGCCCCGCGCCCGTCGGTGGTTTGCTCGCTGAGGGTGAGGTAGCAATGGGCGGCGGCCGTGCGGGGGCGGGTCAGCTCGGCCACTTCGGCCACCAGCCAGTAGGTATCGGGCAGGTGGCGGTGCAGGGCCAGGCGCACCTGGGCCAGCAAATCGGCCAGGCCCAAGGGGGGCGGGGGTGGGGGCGCAATGGGGCGCAGATTGTAGAGGGGCACGGCGCGAAGGTAAGCGGGGGTGTTGTTTCTGGTTTCCGGTTTCTTGTTTCTGGTTTTTTGTTTCCGACGATTGACCGGCAAGCGGCCCAGGCCGACACTGCGCTTCCTGCGTTTTCCCACTGCGTTCACTGCGGGACAGCCGCACTCGCCAACCAGAAACAAGAAACCAGAAACAAGCAACCCCATCACCTTCCCCGCGTCTGTTCGGGCAAGCGGGCGGCGGCCGTAACTTTACGTTTCTGTTTTCCCACTCAGCTTTCTTTTTCTTTGAACATGACCCACATTTCCCGCCTGCGCCGGGCGGCTTCGGCTGCTGCGCTGCTGGCTGTTGGGGCCCTGCCCGCCGGCACGGCCCTGGCTGGCCCGCCCACCACGCCGCCCGTCAAAAGCGTCGGCATCAACGTCGCCAACATCGACCCCTCGGTGAAGCCCTGCGAAGACTTTTTTCACTACGCTTCGGGCAATTGGCTGAAGAATAACCCCATTCCGGCCTCCGAGGTGCGTTGGGGTAGCTTCAACGAGCTGGCCAACAAGAACAACGCTACCCTGCGCAGCATCCTCGAAACCGCCGCCCGCGACGCGGCCAAGGCCCCCAAGGGTTCGAATGCCCAGAAAGTGGGCGACTACTTCGCCTCGGCTATGGACTCGGCCGCCATCGACGCGGCGGGCCTCAAGTACCTGCAACCGCACCTCAACAAAATTGACGCCGCCAACGACCTGGCCGCCATGCAAATGCTCATCGCCGACCCCAAGGCGCACGTGGGCGGGCCGTGGTTTAGCTCGGGCGTGGGCCAGGACGACAAGATTTCGAGCCAGTACGCCGTGCAGTTCAGCCAGGGCGGCCTCTCGCTGCCCGACCGCGACTACTACCTCAAGGACGATGCCCGCTCCAAGGCCATTCGCAGCGCCTACCAGGCCTACCTGGTGAACACCTTCAAGCTGCTCGGCAGCCCCGAAGCGGCCGCCACGGCCCAGGCCGCCACGGTGTTGCGCCTCGAAACCCGCCTGGCCAAAGCCAGCAAAAGCCGCGTCGATATGCGCGACCCCTACGCCAACTACCACAAGGTAAGCGTGGCCGATTTCGGTAAAGATTACCCCAGCCTCAACCTGCCCCTGATGCTGAAGATGCAGGGCCTGGGCACCGCCAAGGAAGTAATTGTGGGCCAGCCCGACTTCTTCAAGGAAGTGAGCAACATGCTGCGCGAGGAGCCCATTGCCGACCAGAAGGTGTACCTGAAGTGGCAGCTTACGAGCAGCTTGATGGCGGCACTGCCCAAGGCTTTTGGCGACGAGAGCTTCAAGTTTACCCAAGTGCTGAGCGGCGCCAAAAAGCAGCAGCCCCGCTGGAAGCGGATGCTGCAAAGCACTGACCGCGCCCTGGGCGAAGCCTTCGGCCAGCTGTACGTGGACAAGGCGTTTTCGCCCGAGGCCAAAGCCCGCGCCAAGCAAATGATTGAAAACCTGCGCCTGGCCTACGCCGAGCGCATCATGGCCACCGACTGGATGAGCGCCGGCACCAAGGCCGAAGCCCTCAAAAAGCTCAACGCCTTCACCGTCAAAATTGGCTACCCCGACAAGTGGAAGGACTATTCCAGCCTCAACATCAGCCGCGCCAGTTACCTCAACAACGTGCTGGCCGCCCGCGAGTGGGGCAACCGCGACAACCTGCGCCACTTCGGCCAGCCCGTTGACCGCCAGGAGTGGGGCATGACGCCGCCCACCGTAAATGCCTACTACAACCCCAGCCTCAACGAAATCGTGTTCCCGGCCGGTATTTTGCAGTCGCCCTTCTACGACGCCAAGGCCGACGACGCCGTGAACTACGGCGGCATCGGGGCCGTGATTGGCCACGAAATGACCCACGGCTTCGACGACCAGGGCCGGCAGTACGACGCCACGGGCAACCTGCGCGACTGGTGGACGAAGGAGGACGCCGAGAAATTCAATGCCAAGGCGGCCGTTGTCGGCACGCAGTTCGACGCCTTCATGCCCCTCGACTCGGTGCACGTCAACGGCAAGCTCACGATGGGCGAAAACCTGGCCGACCTCGGCGGCCTCACCATCGCCTACCAGGCCTTCGAGAAAACGCCCCAGGCCAAGGCCGGCAAAATGATTGAAGGCTTCACCCCCGAGCAGCGCTTTTTTCTGGCCTACGCCCAAATCTGGCGCACCAACGCCCGCCCCGAGTACCTGCGCCAGCAAGTGCAAACCGACCCGCACTCGCCCGCCCAGTTCCGCACCAATGGCCCGCTCATGAACATGCCCGAATTCTACAAAGCCTTCGGCTGCCAGGACGGCTCCAAAATGATGCGCGCCCAAGGCGACCGCGCCAAAATTTGGTAAGCCAGCCTATTGTCTAATTGCTTGCAAAGAAGGTCTGGCTACTAAGTCAGACCTTTTTTTGTATTATATTTTGGTGAAGACGTTGTGCAGCAAAGTGATGGTGTGCCTGTATCTTGTTACGCCATTGGTTTTTGCCGGACGGATTATAGAAAGCCGAATGTCTGGCATAATTCAAAAAAATATGATACATTTACGCCCTTACCTGACTACATTTCTCAGAATGCATGAAAAAGTCATACAATTTAATGGGGGGGGGGCAATTTTGCCTGCCTGCTTGCCCTGATTTGGCTGTTGTTTAATCAATCGGCCGCTTTTGCACAAATGAATCCGGGCCTGAGCACACCTCCAAGCGGTGCTGCTGACCCCGATGCCTACAGCATCACGGGCGATTTTGAAAAAGTAGAGCCAGGGCTGGGCAGCGTTCACTTATACCAGCGTACCATGCCCGAAACTGATGGCCAGGTTTATTGGCACGTTGAGGGTGCCCTGACTATTGGGGGAACTCCCGCTGCCATGTATCCTGATGGAAGCTTGGATGCCAAGGAAGTAGCAGAGTTGAAAATAGAGTGGGATTCGGTGGCCACCGGCCTGTTGCAACTCCGGCGTTTCAACCCCGAATCCAAAGGGGAGAGCGAGGTGCTGGCCGAACTCGTTGTGGGGTTGAAGTGGTACAACTTCTGCAAGCCCTACGTGTACTGCTACGGCTACCAAAACGACCAAAATACAAGGATTACCAACAGCCTTTTTTTGTGCCCCAACACCTCCACAACCTGCCCAATGGATGAACACCGCTACACGTTCGACTACAAGCCCGGATGTGGCTCGGCTACCTGGACGGTGGATTATTACACCGCCAACGGCCAGACGTACACCGAAACCTGGCTGGGCAGCGGGCCAATAGCGCTGGAGATGTTCAGCACGGTACCGTATTACCCGTATCAAACGGCAGCGGGTGCTTACACAACTGCCAACGACACGGTGACAGCTAACCTCGGTCTGCACCTGTATCAAGGGGTTGGCTCCTACTGTTCGTCTTCCCCTTATTTCGGCTCTTATTTGCCCCCTGCCCCCTCGGGTTTTGGCAACCCGATTTTCAATTTGGGCCTGGCGGGTGCCCCCATCGTGCGGGCGCACATTCAGGTGGAGGGCGATGAGTGCGGTGCCTGGGGCAAGTGCGGCAAAAAATCGACCGGGGTGGATGTGTACTACGGTATGTATCAGCCCGAGTGGTTGACACTCCATAACAATCCCTCCAACTACAATCAACTAATTAACGGGGGGCAGAACGTGTGCCGCAACCAGATATACACCGCTGAGTGCGGCGGGGCCGACAACCACGCCACCAGTTACATCTGGTCCACCTCGGCGGGTACCATCAGTGGCACGGGCCAAACCGCTACCCTCAACCTGAACGGCGTGAACCCCACTACCCGCAGCGTAACGGTATCGGTGCGGGCCGTAAATGCCAATGCGCCCTGCGGCGGTACCAGTTCGGCGTTGGTAGGTACGTACCTTTTTCCGGTAACGGCCACTCCGGCCACCATTACAATGGCCGGGTCACGTACCGTTTGCCCCGGCGTGTTCCGGACGCTCACCGTCAGTTCGGTGCCCAGCGCCATGAGCGTCGACTGGACCCTCACCGGGCCAGGAACTGCCGGAGCCGCAGTAAGGATTGGTACTCAAACAATATTGACTACAACGGCAACTACCCAATCCAATTCACTGGCTGTCCAGTTCAACGCTCCCGGTAGCGTCACCGCCACCGCTCGCGTGAATTCCAGTTGCGGTACTCCCAGCGCGCCGGTCTCGGTAAACTTTTATATTGGAGGGGCTACTGCAATCGTCCTTGACCCCGACCCGCAGGTAACCTTTGCGGAATACTTCAACTACCTGTGGCACCCTTCCCCCAACGGTCAGCCTAACCAGGATGCTTTGCTTGCGGTGAGTACCCCACAGCCGGGGGTGTCGTATAAGTTCGTGCTCAAGGCCGTGTGGCTGTTTGCCGGGGCCAACTATTGGCAATACAATACCTCCCAACTCATTTCGCCGGCTTCGCCGGCCAGCCCGCCCACGGCATCGCACCCAACAGGAATATCGCAGTACGCCGACCTGACCGACCCCTCGCGGGGAGCAGGCTCGGCCTACGTTACCATTTTTGACAACCGGGTTGCCTTTCTTGACATCGACCTGATTGTTGACGGCTCCTGCACCGGGGCTGCGCCCACCGTGCAGCGCTACCACCTGGAGCGGCCTACGCACGGCGGCTACTGGCGGGCGGCCCCGACTACGGCCCCGACCATGACGGTTTACCCAAATCCGACCACCGGCAAGGTAGTGCTTGATACGCATCTGCTGACGGCTCCCTGCCAGCAGGTGCAGGTGTTCAACGCCCAGGGTACACTGATGATGACGGTGCAAGGCACCGAGAAACACGTCGTTGATGAGTTGGACATGAGTGCGTTAGCACCGGGGATATATCTCCTGCGAGCCGGCGCAGGCGCTGATGTGCTCTCGCAACGGGTCATCAAGCAGTAGCAAACCATTCTCAAACGCGCTCCAACCGGCCACAATGTGCTGGCCGGTTGGACGTGCTTTGATGCATCTCAAATGAAACAGCTATCCGCTTTCGTGCGTGGCGTTGCGCTGTGCGCGGCGTTGCTGCTACTGGTTGGCCCAGCGTGGGCACAGCGTGAATATATGAATTGGTATGTAGGGTTTGATACACTTGTGTCCACATCTGGTAGCGTACCAAGATATGGTCCAACATTTAGGTATGGAGCCAACGGAACCCAAATCACGTTTCACGGGAGTGGGCCTCGATTGGGTGTGCGACGGCACTACTCAATTAACGGAATATCAAATTTTACGAATAATACGCTATTTTATACCAATGGTGATAATGTTTACGGACCCGACAATGCCATTTTATTTGGTGGAACCAACCTAACTGCATCTACAAACACAGGTGGATTTGGTGTTAGCTCAGGAATATTGTTCAACAGCATAATATTGCCAAGTGCGCACGAAGGGAAGTATTACCTTTTCTACTTTTCCAAAACGCTTGCCGACACTTCCACTTATTTAATTTACAAAGCCGCACTAAAATACTGCGTTGTAGACCTGACAATTCCCGGGAATAGCTTTGTAGGCCCTCCCCAGGTGCTGGTACCGTTGGAGCGCAACTTCAGTTTGCTGGCCGTTAAGAGTCGTACCCGCGCAGGGTATTGGCTTATCCAGCGCGTTACGGCCACCGGGGCGTTTCGCTCGTGTTTTGTGTCGGCGGCTGGCGTCGGTCCCTGGCAGGAGGCATATCCTGGCGGCACGAGCTACCCGTCCACCAACTTCACCGCTTTCAAGGCTTCGCCCGACGGTCAGAAGCTGGTGGACGAGAGCTTCAAGCCCGCTGACACTGGCAGAAAGGCTGATTACTACCTGGCCGTCTGCACCTACGATTTCAACGATTTGACAGGTTTGATGCGCAACGAAAAAGTGGTGCATCAATTCAATCAAATCGTATCGCCGTACCTGGACCCCGGTGGGCCGTCGTTTCCGTTATCGGCCGCGCAGATTTTTTTCACGTCCTACGAAAAAGGTGTAAACGGGGCCTGCTTCTCGCCCAACAGTCGTTACCTCTATACCGCCGAAAACGACGGGCCGATAAACTCAAATTTCGTAGATACGAAATTGTATCAATACGACGCATCCAAGCCAACCTCTCAGGAGATTCAGCAGTCGCGGGTGTGCCTGACTCCAAACCTGAACACGGGGGATTTTACGAACCGCACCAACCGCTACCGTTTCAACGATATGCAACTCACGCCCGACAGTACGGTTTGGGTGTCCGACATGGAAAGCCGCGACCCGGCGCGGCCAGCACCGGCGCGTCCGGCGGTACCTACGGCCATCACCATCATTCGGCATCCCAACGTGGCGGGGCTGGGCTGCGGGGTGGCCCTGCAAGCGTTTCCGCTGCCGGGCACGGTCAACGTGGCGCAGTTCCCTAATCTGGTAAGTGGAATGCTGTACCCGCCCACGGCGGTGCTAACCGAGGTGAGTTGCGCCGAGGATTCGGCCCGCTTTTGGGCCAATAGCACCCAAACCGGCCCGCCCGGCCGCTGGGATTTTGGCGACCCTGTTAGTGGGGCCGCCAACGCGGCCGTGGGCTATTACGTGGCCCACCGTTACCCCAGCGGCGGTACTTACGCCGTCACCCTCACCTACTCCAGCGGTCGGGTGCTGCGCCGGGAAGTGCAAATACCCGCCGGGCAGCTTGACTTTGGTCGGGCCAACGTGTTCACGCCTAACGGTGACGGGCTAAACGATGAGTTCCGACCGGTGGCAGCCGGGGCGGTGCCCGGCGGGGCGCAACTGCGGGTGTATTCGCGCTGGGGGCAATTGGTGTACCAGGGGCAAGGGCCAGCGCCGCGCTGGAACGGGGCCGGGGCCGCCCCCGGCGTTTATTTCTACCTGCTCGACTACGCCGATTGCCAAGGGAAAAACCGGCAGGTGCGGGGGCCGGTGGAGTTGATAAATTGATACACAGTTTTGAATTAATGTGCAGCATTTTTTTGCATTTTCTCAAAAAGACAAGTTCTTCTCAAACCATCATTCATTTCATTTTTATGCAACTGCAATTCACGTCGCGTCGGCATCTGCTTATCATTCTTTGTTTGCTACTATCGGGCTACGTGCCAGTGGCAGCACAACCCACTGGCGTGGGTGCTGTGGCCATCGTGCCGGGACAGGGCGGCCTACTCAATACCTCGACTCTAAGCCGTGGCCCCGACCCTTCGCGGCGCTACCAGCGGGTAATGGCCGTGTACACGCCCACCGATGCCCAGGGGCTGGGCGGCGGGCAGTTGCGTTCGCTGGGCTTTCAGTTGCGGACTCCGGCGGCCTCGGCGGTAAGCGGTACGTTGCGGGTGTGGCTACGCAACACGACCGATGTTAACTACTCGCTCACCACTAATTGGGCCTATTCTCTGCAAAATCCGATTGCTTTCCAGCAGGTGTACAATGGCCCGCTGACCATTCCGGCCCAGGCGGGTTGGTACGACGTGGTTTTTAGCACCCCCTTTGCTTTTGCAGGCAGTGGCAACGGCTTTTACCTAGCCTACGAGTGGGAGACGACCACGCCCAACAGTGCCTCGGGCGCCTACGAGTGTTTCGACCGGCTGCCGCAGAGCCTACGTGGAGGCACGGGCACAACAGCTTTTCCGGCGCAAATAGCTACTGTTAGCGCTTACCGGCCACTGTTGCGGGTAGGTTATACCACCCCGGGGGCCGATGCGGTGGTGGTGCAGATTTACGGCCCCGGCGAACTGGCTCGGCAAGGTTGCTTGGCTCCGTTTCCGGTGCAGGCCCGCATCCGCAACGCAGGTACGGTGCCGTTGGTCAATCTGCCCGTTACGTTCACGCCTGGTGTTGGGGCTAGCGGCTCGGCATATACCCGCGTGGTTGCCAGCTTGTCCGTGGGAGCTGAAGCCGTGGTAAGCCTGCCCGCTCTGGAGGCGGGCACCGCAACCGGAGGATTTGCCCGCTACCGGGTGAGTGTTCCGGCCGATGCCAACGGGGCCAACGACAGCCGCGCCGATTCAGCTTACATCACGGCGCAAGCCTTGAGCTACACAACCGGATTCCCAACGGCTGCTATCGGCACCAGCGGGGTTGGTTTTGCGGCCCCTGCCGCCAACAACGGTACGTTGCTGTGCCGCTACCCGTTGCAAGCCCCAGCCCTGATAAGCAGTGTGCGCGTACGGATTTACAACACTACAGCCAATGTTGGCAATGTGGTATTCGGTGTAGTATTGGACGAACAGGGGCGGTTGCTCGGTCGGTCAGCCGATGTAACCCTCACGGCGGTTACCAATGGGAGTTGGCTTGCTTTGCCGCTGACGGCTCCGGTGAGGGCTAGCGGGCGGGTTTTTTTTGCGGGCATCGCCCAGACAAGGCCAGCGGTACCCGGCAACTACTACTTTCCGCTGGCTACGCAAGCCGAAAATCCAGTCCGGGATTCTGCTTACTATTCGGCCGTAGGCGACTCGGCCCTGGTGGGGCTAAAGCCTCCAAGAGAAGTTCGAGGTCTGGGCCGATTCATGATTGAAACCTCGTTGCAAACCGCGCCACTAGCTACACAACGTATAGCAACACAGGAAGTGGGGGTATGGCCGAACCCTACGCACGGGGCGTTGCAAGTAGCTTTGTCAGTAGGTGTAGTAGGTTCTTTTAACGCAAGTTGGCTGAATACAACCGGTCAACTGGTACGGTTCGTTCCGGCATTACAGCCACTTTCTAACGGCACGGCAATGCTAAATATTGCTGATTTAAGGCCGGGGCTTTACTTGCTCAAACTGACAGGCTCGGGCTGGTCGGTGGCCCATCGTGTGTTGGTGGAATAGCTACTGCACCACTTCCGCCTTGATGTATACCTCCTGCCGGGGCCAGTGGTCCTGCGGGTCAACGGGTACGGCGGCTATTTTGTCCAGCACCTCCAGCCCTTCGGTTATTTCGCCGAAAACGGTGTATTGGCCATCGAGCGAGGGCGCGCCGCCCACCGTGGCGTAGGCCTGGGTTTGGGCGGGCGTGAGGCGGCGGCCCGCGGCGGCGGCCGACTGGTTGGGGGCCAGCTGCTGGCCCTGCACCAGGTAAAAATCGGTGTTGGACGACAGGCGGCCGGGGTTCTGCTCGTCGTCGTAGCGGGCCATGCCCAGGGCCCCGCGCCGGTGAAAGTGGCCGGGCCGGATTTCGGGCGGCAGCCGGTAGCGCCGCAGCCGGATGGTGCGTTGCTCGGCCGTTTGCCCGCCCTGAATGGCAAACCCCGCCACCACCCGGTTAAACACCGTTTCGTCGAACACACCCTTGCGCACCAGCAGCAAAAAGTTAGCCTTGTGGATGGGTGTATCATCAAACAAATGCAGCCGAACGTTGCCCAAACGGGTTGAAATCAGCACTTCGGAACCGGGGTATTGGCGGCCGTAGGCCAGCAGCGCGGCCGGAGCCGCGCTGTCGGTGAGCGTGGCCAGGTTGGGGCCGGGCACGGCGGGCCGGGGCGGCTTGGCGGTGGCTGCCGGCTGGTCGGGGGCCGAGCAGGCCGCGAGCCCGGCTAGCAGCAAAGCAAAAACGAGGGGTTTCATGGTGCAAAAAACGGCACAAAAAACCCCAGCCCTGGGTGGGGGTGGGGTTTTTGGTTTCTGGTTCCTGCTGCAACAAGAAAACTACCACCCACTCCCGCCCCAGCCGTCGGTTTTCTTGGTTTTCTGTTTGTCCTTGCTGCCGTCGGCGGTTTTGGTTTTGACCTTGATTTTTTCGGGCACCGCAGCAGGCTTAGGGGCTGCCGGGGCGGGGGCAGCGGGGGCTTCCGTTGGCGCAGCGGCGGGCGTTGGCGCAGGGGCGGGCTCCGGCTCGGGGGGAGGCGGGGGCATGTCCTGGGCGGCCTTGATGTCGTCGGCGGCTTCAACTTTCTTGGCTTTTTGTTGGGCCAGGTACAACTGGTCTTGCGCCAGGGTGCCTTTTTTGAAGCCTTCGAGCTCGGTACTGAGGCGGGCTTTTTCGTCCTTGGTGAGCTTGGGCGGCAGCATCATGCCGCCGAGGTCGGGCTTGCCGGCTTCCTCCCAGGCCGTCATCCAGAACGAGGCTACCATCGTGGGCGCCCCGCGCAGGCGGAAGGCCACCATGCCGCCCACGGCCTTTTCGTACTGGGCAGCGAAGGCGTCGGAGTAGCGGCGCTGGGTTTTGCCGTAGCGGTGCGAAAACGTGTAGCGCAGGGCCGGGGGCATGGTTTTTTCGATGGCCGTGGCCCGGTTAAAGGTTTCGTCCAGAAACCCATACGAACTCTGAATCACCAGCCAGATGGCCGCCAGCGGGTCCTTGATAACCGAGCCGGGGGCGCTGTCGAGCTTGTAGTCGGCAATAAATTTCTCGGGCAGCTGGCTTTCCCAAAGGCCGTGCAGGCCTTTTTGGTCGGTGAGTTGGCCGTCGTAGTTCATGGTGGTGTGCAGCGGCACAAAGGCATCGCCGATGTAGTGCCCCAGCTCGGCCGAATACTTCACGATGGCCACCGTGTCGCGCTGCCGGAAGGCTTCGACCAGGTTTTCCTTGGTTTCGAGCACTACCCACGGCACGGTGCCGTACTTGCGCAGGGTGTCGGCCGTGAATTTGGCCACCGCATCGTCGTACTTCCGGGGCACCTTCGAAAAAGGGTTGACGTCGGAGTAGTAGTCCATGTCGATGTAGTGCTTGGGGGCCTCACTCGGGTCGTCGTTGCGGCGCTCGTCGGGCGAGGTGCTCAGGCGCACAAGCTCGGGCAGGTGGCGGTAGTAAAAGGCTTGCATGGGCGCGGGCAAGTCGTACACCGCCACTTGGTTGATGACGCGGTGCCCAAAAAAGCCCCAGGCTCCGGCCGGGTGCTGGGCTAACGTAAGGCCCGCCAGGAGCAGCGATAACAGTGTTTTTTTCATGCGCTTGAATAGAAAAAGCAGCCAGCGTGGGGTGGCATCCGGCCACGAAGTTCGGCAAAGATGAGAAAAAGCTGCCGCCCGCCCGCTGCCTCGTGCCCCGGCGTATCTTCGCCGGGCCGTTGCCGCAACTTTTGGCGGGCAGCCAACGGTTAAAAAGGGCAACCTTCTTCTCGCACGTTTTCTTATGATTTTGATTGCTCTGCTGCTGGCTCTGCCCCAGGCTGGCCCGCCCGACAACCCCGCCCCCGCCGGGGCCTACCGCACCGCCGCCGACTACCGCCGCCACCACTTGACTCCCGACGGCACCGATGTAAATTTCCCCAATAAGCGCGGCCAGCTGGTGGTAGTGGACAAGCGCGGCCACCAAACCCGGCGCACGGCCCTCAACCCCGACAGCCTCTGGGGGTTCCGCGACGATAAAGCCCGCACCTACCGCCTGTTTGCGGGCCGCGCCTTCCGCCTCGAACAGTACGATTCGCTCTGCGTTTACTCCAGCCAGGAAGTGCCCATCAACGGCCAGCTGATGAACAGCGCCCGGCATTACTTTTTCAGCCGGGGCCTGCAAGGGCTGGTGTTTCCGCTCACCCTCAAAAACATCGTCAAGGCGTACGAGGCAGGCAGCCCCGCCTTTGTCGTGGCTGTCCGCCGCCTCGCCGCCGACAAGGCCCTGTCCGACTACAACGCCGGCAGCGAGACGTTCTGGCTAATCGACTTGTACCGCAAAAACCGCTTTTAACCTTATTTCATGACCACGCCCGAAGAATTTGAGGCCGCTGCCGCTCGCGCCCAGCAATTACCCACTAGGCCCTCCAACACGGTGCTCCTGCAACTCTACGCCCTCTACAAGCAAGCCACCGACGGCGACCTGACCGGCGAGCGCCCCGGCGGCTTCGATTTTAAAGCCATTGCCAAGTACGACGCCTACAGCAGCCTGCGTGGCACCAGCAAAGACGAAGCCCGCCGCCAGTACGTGGAATTGGTTTTGTCAATGAGTAAATGAGCTTTTTGTTAGTAATGAGTAAATGAGCGAGTGAGTGCATGAGTGAATTAATAGTGGGCAGTGCGTCGCCTTGCTTCACCCCATGTCATTCTGCGTTTTCCAACTAATAATTCACTCATTGACAAAATGCACATTTCCCGCAAGAAGCCGTCGTACCCGCTCACTCCGGCCCTGCGCGCGTATCTGCACACCCACGACCGCACGGCCCCGCTGCCCATCACCTACGCCGAGCTGCGGCACTTTAGCGGCTCGTTTCCGGTGCTGGACCGGGCCGGGCGCGATACGCTCTGGCAAACGGTGGTGTTTGAGCCGCAGGCTCTGCGCGAAATCAGTAGTGGCCTTACCCAAGTGTACGCGCTGCTGAAAACGGCCGGCGACTTACAGTTTCTGGAACACCTCGTGGCCGACCGCGTGGACTTTTGCGAGTTTGGCAACTCACAGCCTTTTCGGGTCCGCATCGTCAATCAGCTCAACGACAACTACGATTACTACTACGTGAAGCGGGCCGATGCCTCGCGCCTCTACGGCCTGGAGCTGGAGCACCTGCTCTCGCCCAACTCGATGAATTTTTTGGTGGGCGAAAGCGGCGATACGCTCGTGGAGGAACACATTGCCGGCATTCCCGGCGACGACTTTATCCGCCTGCGCCTGGGGCAGCCGCAGCTCAACAAGGTGCGCATTGCCAAGGAGTTCGTGAAGTTCAACGAGCGCTGCTTCGTGCGCCTGCTCGGCGACATGCGGGCCTACAACTACGTCATCGACGTGACCCCCGATTTTGAGGACGAGCAGTACCGCGTCCGGGCCATCGATTTCGACCAGCAGAGTTACGAAGGTCGGCGCGTGATGTACCTGCCCCAGTTTTTTAAGGACAACGGCGCCGTGGTGGCCCTGTGCGCTCAGTTGCTCAGCCCCGAAACCCTGCGCCAGTACCAGGCCGAAGAACGCGCCCTTATGGCCCGCCGCGCCCGTGCCGAGCGCCACCGTCTGCGGACGCTGCTCGACGTGATGCGGGCCCAGGAGCTGGCCCCGGCCGAAAAAGTAACCCAACTCAAAACCGAGCTCAACCGCTACCACGCCACCCGTGCCTTCGACAAGTGCGACTCGATGGGTGACGTGGTGCGCCAGAACCTTTGGCAAATGCTGGCCCGGCGGGGAGGCTGAGTTTTCTGGCCTTCATGGCTGACAGTCAGCCGTTGATAACCAGAAAATACGAACCGGAAATTTACGCCAGCGGCTTCGGGGCTGGCAAGTCGAAGGCCACGGCTGTGTGCTCGAAGTGCCCTTTGTGCGAGCCGTCGCAAAACGGCTTTTGGCTGGACAACCCGCAGCGGCAGATGCTGAGGCGCTCGCGGCCGCCGAGGCCGTAGGGCTGGCCCTGAGCGTCCACCATTTCGATGTTTTCGCCCTCAATGCGGAGCGAGCCGTTGGAAAGAACTGTGAGTTTGGTAGCCATTTTGGGGAGTAGTGATGGGGCGCAATGGTGCGCGTCAAAAGTACGCCCGGCAGCCCCAAGCGCGGCGCGGCGGCCCGGGCTTACGCCAGAAACCCGACGGCCCGCGCCACCACCCCGGCGTCGCGCAGAATGCGGTTGTGGCCCAGGCTGCGGGTGGCGTGCAGGGTAGCGCCGGGCCAGGCGGCAGCAATCTGCCGGCCTTCGGCGAAGGGCACGATGGCGTCGGTTTCGTCGTGCAGCAGCAGCACCTTTTCGGCCCCGATGCCGGGGCCAGCCACGGCGGGCGCAAACGAGCGCCAGGGCCGCCCGGTAAGGCGCTCGATGTGGGCCTCCATGCGGCTAATCTGGCTGGCGGGCAGGCGCAGCAAATCGGTAAAGCGCTGGGCCACGGCGCGCAAATGCACCGGCACGCTCAACAGCAGCAGGCGCGGCAGGGGCGCTCCGCCGGGCAGCCGTACCGGCACGCCCGCCACCGCCGCCCCGCCAAACGAGTGGGCCACCAGCGCCCGCACCGGTCCGGTAGCCGCCGCGGCCTCCACCACGGCCTGAATGGCCGCCCCGTACTGCGTCAGGTTGAGCTGCCGGCCCGGCGAGGCCCCGTGGGCCGGGGCATCGAGGGCCACCACGCGGTAGCCTGCTGCCTGCAAAGGCGCTAGCCAGGCGTGCCAGAAGCTGGCGCGGTGTTCCCAGCCGTGCACCAGCACCACGGCGGGGGCCGTGGCTGCGCCCCATTCGTACACCGCCACCGGGCCGGCCGGCGTGGGCAGCATCCGGTGGCGGGCGTCGTCCAGCACGTTGACTTCCCAGGCTTTGGCGGGCAGCCGCTGCGGGGTGCAAAACACCCGCCACGCCAGCCGGAAGGCCAGGGCCGGGGCCACCGCCTGCAACACCCGCAGCTGCCAGCGCAGCAAGTGCAACGCCGGCGGCGGCGAGGGGTAGCGCACGGCAGAAGTGGGGTAGGCGTTTTCAGACATGAGCAATTGGTAAACGGGGGAGAAGGTGTTGAGCATGATTGGGGGGTAAGGTTAAACTGTACCGCGCAGCTGTAGCTGGGCGGTACAGTCAGTTATCCATCTACCATCAGCTCTAGCCGCAGCTGAGCCAGAATGGCCCGAAACGGCGTTTCGTCGTGCACCCGCGCTACTTGCAGCGCCCCGGCCAGGGTGGTAAGCACTTGCAGCGCCTTGGCCGCCGCGCTGCCCACGAAGCGGAGTGTGCCCGTGGCCCGGCCCGCCGCCAGCACCTGCGCCAGCCAGTCGGTCAGCTCGCGGTTGAAGGTTTGCAGCTCGGCCTGCATGGCGGGCGGCAGGGTGCG
>JANXUO010000469.1 GCA_025356245.1 Hymenobacter sp. | reverse complement strand
CAACGGGTGCGTAATGACTTGCTGCGCCAACGCGGGCAAGACGCGCAGGTTGGCTACCGGGTGGCTTACTTCGACGTGGCCGGCCGCCTGGACCAGTTAAAACCGGGTGCCCGCCCGGCAGTAGCCGACAGTGCCGCACTGGCCCAGGTGGCCAACTCGGTATCGGGCTTTGCGTCCGTAGCCTGTGCTACATTGCGCTACTTCTACCCAGCCTGCTCGTGCAGCCCAACAGCTGGCATAAGCGCGGCAAACAAAGCAGTGCAACGCCCGGCCGGAAACCGCCCGGCGGGCCGTACCCGCCCCGTGCAACAAGTGCAAGCCTACCCCAACCCGGCCCACGACCGGCTGACGGTGAAGGTGGCCGGCTCGTGCCCGGCGGGTACCCGCGTTGAGTTGGTTGAATTGAGTACGGGGCGCGTGTTAACCAACGTGCCCCTGGCCAACGGAGTGGCCGAACTACCGGTGGCTGACTTATCTGCGGGCGTATATGCCAGCCGGGCCGTAAGCCCCGAAGGCCAGGTGTTGGGTACTTGCAAGGCCGTCATCATTCACTAACCGTCAGAACGGACTACGGCAGGCCATCGGCCTGTCCGTAGTCCGTCTGCTTTCATAGCCATGATTATGATTCGCCCGCTCGTGTGCAGTGCCCTGGTGGGGCTTTTGCCACTCAACACATATGCCCAGCGCCTGCTTTGGGAAACGGCTATCGTTCGCCCAAGCCCTGCCGGAGGAAATGGTTTATCGTGCGTGGTGCCCCAAGGCACCCAACTGCTGGTAAATGGGGAATACTTTCCGGCCCGCAGCACCGGCTGCCGGCCCACCATACAAGCCTATGCCCGCGTGTACACGATGGCCGGCGCCCTGGTGCGCGAGCAGCTGGGCCGGGGCTTGCAAAACGGCGAGTCCAACATCGTCGCCGCGCCGGGGGGCGGGGCCTGGTGGGCCGGGCGCGGCTACCAGTGCCCGGCCGGGGCCGCAGCGGCCCTGCAACACCCCTACCTCCAGCGCCTGACGGCCGCCGGCGACACGCTGCGCGGCTGGTGGCTGGCCCCCGCCGCGCCCCGCGCCACCACCACGGCCACGCTGCTGCAAGGCAACCGGCTGCTCACGGCGGGCATGGTCAGCCCCGTGGGCACCCCGGCCCAGGGCCAGCAGTTCAGCCTGACCTGCTCCGACACGCTGGGCCGCGTGCGCTGGACGCGGGCCTACCCCCGCCCGCCCGCAGCCCTGGATTTCTCCATCGGCATCGCCCCCACCCCGCGCGGGGGCTACCTGCTCAGCGGCGACGCCTACGTGGGCACCGGCTACCGCCACTACCTCGTCGAAACCGACAGCGGCGGGCAGCTCCGCCGGCAGGTGCTGCTGCTGCCCCTGGGCCCCGCCGTAACGAACGGCAGCCGGGCATACCACAAGTGCAACGTGCTGCCCCTGCCCAACGCCCAGGGCTACCTGCTCTCGGGCACGGCCGACTCGCTGGAGGCCGGGCAGTTCCCGCCGGGCCGGCAGTTGGGCTACGTCATGCGCCTCGACACGGCCCTCAACATCCAGTGGGTGTACCGCCACCCGCCCGCGCTGGCCGGCAACGGGGCACGCAGCAACGAGGGCTGGCGCATTCGGTTCCTGCCCAACAACTCCGTGGGCCTGCTGCTGACGGAGGTGCGCGGGGCCGGCACCCCCGCCGCCTACCTGGCCCAGGTGGACATCGCCACCGGCCGCCGCCTGGGCTTCTACGAACTGCTGAGCAACTCGCAAGCCACCGTGATGCCCAACGACTGGCAGTGGGTGGGCGACGGGACGCTGGTGCTGTGCGGCAAATCCACCCAGGTGGGCGGCAGCGGCTCCCAGGGGTACCTGGCCCGCTGGGACTTCCGCAACACGCCGCTGCTGGCGGCGCGGGCGGGGGGCGCCACCCGCCCGGCCACGGTACGCGCCTACCCCAACCCGGCCCACGAAACGGTGACCATCGACGCGGCCGACCTCACCCTGCCCGCCGCCCGCTGCCAGCTCGTGGCCACTGTCACGGGCCAGGTTGTACTCGTCCAGGACCTGCACGGCGGGCGCGCCACGCTGGCCGTGGCCGGCTTGGCCCCCGGCGTTTACCTAGGCCGTCTGCTCAGCATCACCGGCCAGACGGTGGGAACCTGCAAAATTGTCGTCATCCATTAAACCAACAGCCGGGGCCGCTCCCCGTCCCCGTGGCGGGGTGCCCCCGGCTTTTTTTCTTCCT
>JANXUO010000418.1 GCA_025356245.1 Hymenobacter sp. | reverse complement strand
AACACGGCGCGGGTTTGGGCCAACTCGTCCATCAGCAGCACGCTGATGCTGTCGGGGGAGTGGCCGGGGGTGTTGAGGGCGTGCAGCTCCATGTTGCCGAGGCGGATACGGTCGCCGTCGTCGAAGGACTGGTGCGGGTATTTGGCTCCCGTCAGCTGGCTGCAATAAAGAACGGCGTCGGTTTCCTGGGCTATTTCAAGGTGCGACGACACGAAATCGGCGTGGGGGTGGGTTTCGATGACGGCGATGATGTCGGCCTCGTGCTCGTCGGCGAAATCGTAGTAGGGCTGGGGGTCGCGGGCGGGGTCGATAACGACGACCTCGCGGCCGACGCGCACGGCGTAGCTGGCATGGGCCAGGCCCTTGTCGTAAAACTGCTGAATTTGCACCGCGGGGGTGCTACTACTGGGAAGGGGCATGGGGGAGGGGCAGAGGGGCACCGGGCCAGGGGCTGGCAACCGGCCCCGGCTGCGGGCAAGCCTCAAATATAATAGTCGGCCGCAGGTTTGCCCGGCGGCCACAAAAAAAGCTCCGGCCACGGGCCGGAGCTTTGCTGGGCAGCAGCCACCGGGGGCGGCGCTTAGCCTTTCATCTTCATTTTGCCGGCGCGCTTTTCTTTCATTTCGCCGCGGTGCTCGGCGCGCTCGGCTTGCAGCTTGGCAAACTGCTCTGGGGTGAGGACGGTCTTCAACTCGGCGTCGTACTTGTCGCGGGCGACTTTCATTTCAGGGGCCATTTCGCCGCGGGTGCCGGGGGTGGCTTTGCTGTGCAGGGCCATCATCTCCTTGTTTTCGGCCAGCAGAATGGCTTCTACTTTGGCTTCCTGGTCGGCATTCAGGCCAAGTTCTTTGGCGAGTTTGGCGGCGCGGTGGTCGGCCTTTTGCTCGGGGGTTTTGTGGCCTTTGCCGTGGCCTTTGCCGTGGCCTTTGCCCATCATGGGCGGGTTTTGGCCGGGGGCTACGGGAGCCATTTTGGTTTGGGCGGCGGCGGTGCCAAGGGTAGCCAGGGCTACAAGGGCGGCAAGCAGGGTCTTTTTCATGAGTTGGGGGAAAGAGAAAAATTCGGGGTTACGGGGGGTGAGAGGCGGCTGCGACCGTGGGGTTTAATGCCGTTGGTGGCCGGTAGGCTACTACCGTGCCAAAGCCCGGGGCGCGGCGGGGGATGAAGTTTGGTGTATTTTTCGGGCTGTATTCCAGTTGCCGGTTTTTTCAGGCGGTAGCCAACAACCAGAAACAAGCACTAAGCAACACCTACTAAACTCTTTTACCGAATGGCCAATATTTTTGCCAAAAAACCCCTCGCCATCCTGCTGGGCGAGGCCAGTGCCACCGGGCACGGCACGCTGCAACGCACGCTGGGCGCGGGCAACCTCGTGGCCCTGGGCGTGGGCGCCATCATTGGTGCGGGCCTGTTTGTGCGCACCGCGGCCGCGGCCGCGCAAGCCTCGGGGCCGGGCGTGACGCTCGCCTTCATCGTGGCCGCCATTGGCTGCGTGTTTGCCGGGCTGTGCTACGCCGAATTTGCCGCCATGATTCCCATCGCCGGCTCGGCCTACACTTACGCCTACACCACAATGGGCGAGTTTGTGGCCTGGGTTATTGGCTGGGCCTTGATAATGGAATACGCCCTGGGCGCGGCCACCGTCAGCATTGCCTGGAGCGAGTACCTCAACAAGCTGCTGGAGGTGTTTCACACCAGTATTCCGTACCACCTCAGCCACTCGCCCTTCGAGCACGCCGTCATCAAGGGCGTGGCCTACGACGGCCTCATCAACCTGCCGGCCCTGCTCGTCATCGTGGCCCTGAGCCTGTTGCTGGTGAAGGGTACCCAGGAATCGGCCATCTTCAACGCCGTGGTGGTGGTGCTGAAAGTGGTTATCGTGCTGGTTTTTATCGCCGTGGGCTGGCAGTTCATCAACCCCGCCAACCACACGCCTTACCTCATCCCGGCCAACACCCCGCCGGTGATGCACCTGGTGAAGGGCAAGCTGGAAGTGCTGCACGAGTACCAAAGCTGGAACAAGCACGGCTACGGCGGCATCCTGGGCGGGGCAGCCATCGTGTTCTTCGCCTTCATCGGCTTCGACGCCGTGAGCACGGCCGCGCAGGAGGCCAAAAACCCCAAGCGCGATATGCCCATCGGCATCCTGGGGTCGCTGGCGATTTGCACGGTGCTCTACATTTTGTTCGGGCACGTGCTCACGGGCGTGGCCCCGTGGCAGGATTTCGCCGACCCGGCCAAGGGCGGCGAGGCCAGCGTGGCCTACGCCATCCGCAACTACATGCCCGGCTACGGGTGGCTGGCCACGGCCGTGACGTGCGGCATCCTGCTGGGTTTTACCTCGGTAATTTTGGTGATGCTGATGGGCCAGAGCCGGGTGTTTTTCTCGATGGCCAAAGACGGGCTCATGCCCAAAGCCTTCTCCGAGCTGCACCCGCGCTTCCACACGCCCTACAAGTCGAACCTGGTGCTGATGGTGTTCGTGGGCCTGTTTGCGGCCTTCGTGCCCGGCTCGCTGGCCGGCGACCTCACCTCGTTTGGCACCCTGCTCGCCTTCGTGCTCGTGAGCCTGGGCGTGTGGATTATGCGCCGCTCCGACCCCGACCAGCCCCGGCCGTTCCGGGCGCCGCTCTCGTCGGCCAGCCTGCCGCTGGTGCCCATTTTGGGGGCCGCCATCTGCCTGCTGCTCATCGGGGCGCTCGATGCCTTTACGCTCAAAGTGGCCATTGGCTGGATGGTGCTCGGCTTCGGGGTGTATTTCCTGTACGGGAAGCGTAACTCGAAACTGCAGCAAGGCATTGTGGTAGTGCCGACGGAGATGGACGAGCAAGCCTTCATCGAGCCCGACCCGGACAACCGCTAAGGCCGCCCGCCGCACAAAAACGCCCCGTTGGTTGCCAACGGGGCGTTTCTGTGTACAGGGAAGCGGGCATTCGTCCGGCTCCTACCTTTGCCCCATGCCCGACGCCCTCGCCCTCACCGGCCTTTACCTCTACCCCGTGAAGTCGCTGGGCGGCTACGCCGTGCCCACCGCCGAGGCCACCCCGCGCGGGCTGCGCCACGACCGCCGCTGGCTGCTTGTGGACGGCCGCAACCGCTTCCTCACCCAGCGCCAGCACCCCGAAATGGCCCTGCTCGCCCTGGCCCCCGCCCACAACGGCTTCCTCATCCGCCACCGGCAGCGGCCCGAGCTGCTGCCCCTCTACATCCCCTTCGAGGCCACGCCCGCCCGCACGCTCATCGTCAGCATCTGGGACGACTTGGTGTTTGCCTGGCGCGGCACCGCCGTGGCCGACGCCTGGCTCAGCGACGCCCTGGGCCGCGAGGTGCGCCTGGTGTACATGCCCGACCTGGCGCTGCGCCCCGTCGAGCCCGCCCTCAACCCCGCCGACGCGCTCGTGAGCTTCGCCGACGGCTACCCCTACCTGCTCCTCGGCGAAGCTGCCCTGGCCGACCTCAGCCGCCGCGTGGGCAGCGCCCAAAGCCTGCTGCGCTTCCGCCCCAACCTGGTATTCAGCGGCGGCCCCGCCTACGCCGACGACACCTGGGCCACGTTCCGCATCGGTACGCTGCCCTTCCGGGCCGTGCGCGGCTGCGGCCGCTGCGTGCTCACCACCCTCGACCCCGCCACCGCCCAAAAAAGCCCCCGCGCCGAGCCCCTGCGCACCCTGGCCACCTACCGCACCGTGGACGGCTTCGCCCTTTTTGGCCAAAACGTGACCGGCCCCCCCAGCGGCACCCTGCGCCTGGGCGATGCCCTGGAAGTGCTGAGCTGGCGGGGGTAGGCTGCTTTTGTACCCACTAGCGGGTGCAGCAAATGGTACGTTCGTTAAGTAAATAGCGCGCGTAGTGGAGCCAGTGAATCGAGTAGCAAAAGTGGCAAAGTCCTGCCAAAATAAGCGCCGGAACCTTATGGCCCCGGCGCTTTCCTATACTGCCCTCACGCCTTACCCCGAAGGGGTAGCACGTGAGAGCTTTTCTCAACGCAACGATGCCCTACGCCGCGGGTGGCACCACCGGCGCGGCCGTGTGCACGGTGGGGTCCACCACGTAGTCGTCGTACTTGGCTTTGTCGGTTTGTTTGAAGAGGCCCTGGCCAATGCCGCAGAGGGCGGAGAGTTCGTCAAAAAGGGCGTTGAGGGTGATTTGGCGGGTTTGGGTGGCACCGCTGCGGCTCGAAATGGCCAGCCGCTGGGCCTTGAGGGCGGCCAGGTAGCGGGCGTTTTCCTTGGCCAGGTCGGTGAGCAGGGCGGGGGTGAGGCCCTGGGCGGCGTAGTCGGCCACGTGCAGGGTGGCCCAGTCGAGGAGGTGGCCCATGTTCACGTAAAAGTCGCCTTCGCTGTCGTTGTAGAGGCCGGCGCTGCCGAAGGCTTTGTAGGCGGGCGTGGTGTCTTTGTGCTGGATGGCCACGATGGACATGACGTTGGCCATGCCGCCCTCGACCACGCCCCGCTGGGCGGTGGCGGCCTCGGTGAAGGCTTGCTTCTGGTAATCGAGCTGCTCGTCGCTGGGCAACTGGGCGGCGGCCTCGGTTTGCTTCACAAGGGCGTCGAGGCGGGCGCTGGTCACGCCGCGGGTGAGCAGGGCGGCGTCGTCGCGGTACATGAAGGCGGACTTGCCGTGGCACGTCAGAATAAGGTCGCCCTGCGACATGGGGTAATTGGCAATTACTACTTGCTTGTTCATGAGAAAAAAGAAAAAAAAGCAGGCGGCCGTTGAAGCTGCCACGGTCTGAAAGCCAGTCCGCGCCACAATAATAGCAATTAATAGTAGATTATCGGTTGCACGGCTTTCAGTCCTTCAGTCCACCAACGCCGCCAGCGGCGGCCACGCCCCGTCGGGCAGCCGCCCGGCCCCGTCCTGCGCCCCCGAGGCGTTGCCCTGGCCGCCCGATGCCCGCGCCTGGGTGCCCGACGGGCGCCCCCGGTTGCCCGAAGCAGCCGCCGCCGTTCCCGAAGCACCGGCAACCTTCCCCGAAGGGTCAGAAACCTTCTCCGAAAGGTCAGCAACAGAACTTTTTTGCCCTAATGCAGTATTTTTTGAATAAAAAAGCATCCTGGCTGCCTTATCGGCCCAGCCGCCGCCGCAGCCAGGACCAGGCGCTGGCCGCTTCGGGCGCGGCGCGGGTAAGCAGCAGGCCGCCGGCGTAGAGGCCGGTAAGCAGGCCGCCGCGCAGCAGCAGGTTGGCCCACAGGTTGGGCAGGGCGGGCAGCGCCCACACGGCCGCGCCGGCGGCGGCGGCCACCGCCCCGATGCGCCCAATGCGGCCGTCGAAGGGTTGCAGGCCGTAGGCGCGCCACACAAACCAGGTGCGCAGCAGGTTGAGGCCCGCCAGGGCAATGGCGTTGGAGAGGGCCGCCCCGGCCAGGCCCAGGCGCGGAATGAGCAGGGCGTTGAGCACGACGATGCTGGCGGTGAGGCCGAGGTTGAAAATCAGGTCGAAGCGGTAGCGGGGCGAGGTGATGACGATGATGCCGTTGACGCCCGTGATGCCGTCGGCGAGGCGGCCCAGCAGCAGCAGCAGCACCGCGGAGGTGCCCACGGCGTAGGCCGGGCGCTGGATGAGGCCGTAAATAAAATCGAGGTTGAGGGCAATGCCCAGGGCCAGGTAGCAGCCCACCAGGGTGTTGATGCGGGTGCTGCGGCGATAGAAGTCGGCCATCTTATCGAAGGCGCCTTCCTTCCAGTACTCGGCGATGAGGGGGTAGGCGGTTTTGTAGAGCGCCCGAAACGGCAGGGCCAGCGCCGTGCTGATGTTGAAGGCAATGGCGTAGATGCCGGCCGCCGCCAGGTTGAGCTTGGCCCCCACCATGAGGGCGTCGATGGTGAGGAGCAGGGTGCCCGAAATGTTGCTCAGCAGCGCAAAGCCGCCGTAGGCCAGCAGCTCGCGCAGGGGCCGCACCCGCAGCACCGCCCGCGAGGGCCGCAGCCGCAGCTCGCCGATGGCCGCCAGGTAGGCCGTGAGCGAAAGCGTGGCCAGCGCATACGCCCCCAGGTAGGCCAGCACGAAGCCATTGAAGGTGAGCCAGCCCGCCGCGTAGGCCGCCGCCGCGCCCAGCACCAGCACCCGCACCCCAATTTCCTGCACGAACGACGAAAAAGCCGAGTGAAACTGGGCCTTCAAATAAGCGTCCTGCAACGAGATGAAGAGTACGCACAGCATCAGCCCGATGGCCACCGGGTAGTTGGGGCCGAGCAGGGCATGGTCGGTGGGGTAGTGGGCCAGGATGGCGGTTTTGCCCGCCCACATGGCCCCCGCCACCCCCCCAAACCCCAGCAGCGGCAGCCCCAGCAGCAGCGCCAAAAACCCCGAATGCCCCCGCGCGGGGTTGCGGAAATACGGGAAGTACCGCAGCGCCGTGCTGGCAAACCCAAAGGCCGCAAACTGCGCCCCCAGCGTGGCCAGCCCCATCAGGGTGGTGGTGAGGCCAATTTGCGCCGGGGCCAGCAGCCGCGGCAGCACCAGCGTGGTATTGACAAACCCAATGGCCAGCCCGATGTAAGAAATAACGGTGTTGCGCAGGCTTTGCCGCTGTACGATGCCCAAGGGGGAAGGTGCTTATGAGTTTAGGACTTACGCAAAGGACGTTTCACGCAGTGTTTCGCTGTGTTAAACGCAGTGTTTTGTTCTGCC
>JANXUO010000245.1 GCA_025356245.1 Hymenobacter sp. | reverse complement strand
GGCCTGGACGGCCGTGGGCGGGGCCGGCGCCACCGGCCCGCAAGGCCCGGCCGGCAACACCGGCGCCACCGGCCCGCAAGGCCCGGCCGGCAACACCGGCGCCACCGGCCCGCAAGGCCCGGCCGGCAACACCGGTCCCATTGGTCCCATTGGTTCCATTGGCCCGCAAGGCAACACCGGCACCACCGGGGCCACCGGCCCGCAAGGTGCCACCGGCAATACCGGCAATACCGGCAGCACCGGCCCCGCTGGCCCGCAGGGCACCACCGGTGCCACCGGCATGGCCGGAACCACCGGCCCGACCGGCCCGCAAGGCCCCGCTGGCCCGCAAGGCACCGCTGGCACCAACGGCACCAACGGCACCAACGGCCTGAGCTTTTACGCCAACGACGGCACCCTGAGCGGCAACCGCAGCCTGGGCCTGGGCGGCTTCAACCTCAATTTCGCGGGCACCGGCAACCTGGGCCTGAACGACAACGCCCTGCGCCTGCGCGCGGCCAGCGACGGCAACCACTTCCTGAGCTTCAACGCCACCACCGACGGCCCCGTGCTCAGCGGCTTCGGCGGCGGGCGCCTGGGCCTGGGCACGGCCGGGGCCAGCACCGCCCTGAGCTGGAGCGGCAGCGGCGTGAGCATCAACGGCGGCACGAGCGCCTTCACGCTGCCCACCGGGCGCGGCACCAACGGGCAGGTGCTCATCACCAACGGCAGCGGCGCGGCCAACTGGACCACGCCCACCTTCACGGCAGCCTACCCCAGCATTGAGCTGAGCACGTCCGTAACTTCTTCGCAGAACGTTACTAATCTTGATGGGTCGAATACCTACACACCGCTCATTTTCTCCAGCAGTAACGGTACGGGTGCGGCGCTCTCCGGGGGCAACACCTGGAACGGCAGCGTCTTCACGGTGGGCAGCACCGGGGCGGGGTTTTACCAGATAGCGGTGCATATGACCCCGGTTAACAGTGCGGGGACGATTACCAACGTTGGGGTGCGGTTCTACCTGGATAAGAACAATGCCATCGGCAATGCCACTACCAACACCGGTCCCTTTCCCTACGCCCTGAGCACCTACAACCTGGATAGCAGCGGTGGCAACTACCGCTTCAACTCCACCATGAACACTTTGCTTTACCTGGCGGCGGGCGACCAGATTACTTTTCGCGCCAGCAGCGTCAGCACCAGCACCACGGCCTACACCAGCGCCGATGGCAGTTCAAACCTGCAAATCGTGCGGCTGAAGTAGGGCGCTTCGGACATTCACTTAACCCCCCTTCCGAAGCCGATGAACTCCTTCCTCCCCCTCCTGGGCCTGGGCACCCTGCTGGCCGCCGCCCCGCTGGCGGCCCGCGCCCAAACGCCCGTCCTGCTGACCAACCGCGGCGGCACGCTCTTCGTGAACGCCGGCGGCACCCTGACCGTGAACGGCAACTACGCCCAAACCACCGGGGCCTTGCTGCGCACCGCCGGCACGGCCGCCGTGCGCGGCGCCGTGCAAGCCGCCGCCGGCTCCACCCTCGACCTGAGCACGGGCGAGCTGCAAGCCACCGGCAACGTGGCCAACGCCGGCACGGCGGCCGGCACCACCGGCACGCTGCGCCTCACCGGCACGGGCACCCAAACCCTGACCCTGAACAACGGCACCCTGCCCAACCTGGCCGTGGCCAAGCCCGGCGGCAGCGCCGTGCTGGCCCAACCGGTGCAGGTGCGGCGCACCCTCACGCTGGCCACCGCCGCCAACCTCGACCTCAACGGGCAGGCCCTGACGCTGCTCTCCGATGCCGCCGGCACGGCCCTGGTCGTGAACAGCGGCACGGGCGTGGTGAGCGGCGGCACGGCCACGATGCAGCGGTATTTGACGACCGCCAACGCGGGCCTGGGCTACCGGCACTACGCCAGCCCGGTGCGCGGCAACGCGCTCAGTGATTTGGCCACGGCCAGCTTCACGCCCGTTTTCAACCCCGCCTACAACAGCAGCGCCACGGCGCTGCCGGCGGCGGGCTTCCCCACGGTGCTCGGCTTCGACCAAAGCCGGATGGCCGCCGTCAGCCCTTACACCGGTTTCGACCGGGGCTACTTCTCGCCCACCGCCGCCACGGCCTTTTTGCCCGGCGTGGGCTACGCCGTGCACCTGCGCGGCACGGAGGTGGTGGACTTTACCGGCACGCTGGGCACGGGCGACTACGCCCGCACCCTGCCCCGCGCTGCGGGCAGCGTGGGCGGCGAGGGCCTGCACCTGGTGGGCAACCCCTACCCCGCCCCCATTGACTGGAGCCTAGTGACGGCCGCCGACCGGCCGGGCGTGGACGCGGCATTCTACGTCTTCGAGAGCAACGGGCCGTACACGGGCAGCTACCGCTCGGCGGTGAATGGGGTGGGCAGCAGCAGCTTCATCGGCAGCAGCCAGGGCTTTTTCGTGCGCGTCACCCCCGGCCAAACCACGGGTACGCTGACCTTCAAAAACGCCCACCGTCTGACGGATTTCGCCCAGCAAGTGGCCGTGCGCCGTGGCGCGGCCGACCCCCGCCCCCAGCTGCAGCTCACCCTGGCCCCGGCCACCGGGGGCGGCGCTTCGGACGCCTTCTACCTTTACGCCGAAGCCGGCGCAACCGCCGGCGCGGACGCTGAATACGACGCCGTGAAAATGGCCAATCCCAGCGGCCTGAACCTGGCCGGCCTCACCGCCACCGGGCAGGCCCTGGCCATCGACGGCCGCCCCGCCTTCGGGGCCACGGCCGTGCCGCTACAGGTGCAGGTGCCCGCCGCCGGGCGTTACGTCCTCACGACCGCTGCGCTGGCGAACCTAGCCGGCACCCGCGCCGAGCTGGTGGACAACCTGACCGGTGCCCGCACGGCGTTGAGCGCCGGCACGGCCTACGCCTTCGCGACGACGACAACGACGGCCCCCGGCCGCTTCTGGCTCAACCTGATGCCGGCCGCCGCGCCGCTGGCCGCGGCATCCGCCGCTGCGCTTGGGGCGCAGGTGCTGGCCTACCCCACCCCCACCACGGGCCGCCTCACGGTGCTGCGCCCGGCCGGGGCCGCCGCGCAGGCGGTGCTGCTCAACAGCCTCGGCCAGACGGTGCAAACCCTGGCCCTGCCCACAGCCGAAACCGCGCTCGACCTGCGCGGGCTGGCCAGCGGCGTGTACACGCTGCGCCTCACGCTCGACGGGCAACCGGTGAGCAAGCGCATAGTCATCGAATAAATCGCTCACCTGCCTCGTGCCCCCGCCCGTTCCGGCGCGGGGGCACTTGGGGCGCTTTCCTGATTGAAGTCATGAAGAATTTTATGTTGACCCTTTGCCTGCTCGCGGTTGGGGCCTTTGTGCAACACGTGGCCGGGCAGGTGCCGGGCGGGGGTGGCCCGCAGCCCGGGGGCGGGGCGGGCGGCGGCACCGGCGTTCCGCTGGACGGCGGGGCCTCGCTGCTGTTGGCCTCGGGGGCAGCCTACGGCCTCAAAAAGCTGCGCGGGCGCAAAGCCGGCCGGTAGCCCTGCCGATGAAGGCACGAATGATAAAAAGGCCCTCTCCGGTATCGGAAAGGGCCTTTTTTGGTGGTGATTGGGCGGGCTGGGGCTTACGTTTGGTCGGCGGCCCGGGCGGCCAACTCGCGCAGCTGCCGGTTGGCGAAGTGGCCGTTTTCGAAGCGCAGGCCGCCGGCGTACACGTACGCTTCGTCGTGGCTGCTGATGAAGGCGGCGTTGAGCAGGGTGCTGCGGTTGACGCGCAAAAACTGCGGGCGCAGCGGGCCCGGCACCAGCCCGTCGAGCACCGAAGCCAGCGAGCCGCGCACGGCGTGGAGCAGGCGCTGGGCGGGGGCGCGCAGGGTGACGTAGTTCTTGCCGGCTTCGAGGCTCAGCACCTCGCGCCAGTACAGGGGCACGATGTGCGCCCCGGCCTTGACGTAGAGGCAGTCGGCCGGGGGCGGGGGCGGGTCGCCGGGGCGGGGCCAGGCGGGGGGCGTGGTGGGGCGGGCCAGGGCCACCTGAATGGCGGCGTAGAGCGCGGCCTCGGTGACGGGCTTGAGCAGGTAGCCGCCGGGTTGCAGGGCGGCGGCCTGCCGGATGGTGTCGGCGTCGTCGTAGGCCGTCAGGAAGAGGAAGGGCGGCGCGTCGGCCTGCCGGCGCAGGAGCTGGGCCAGCGCCAGGCCGTTGTGCAGCGGGTGGGCATCGCGCAGGTTGATGTCGAGCAGCACCAGGTCGGGGCGGGCACCGGGGTCGGTGAGGGCCAGGCGGCCCTCGGCGAAGCTCAGGCAGGGCGGCAGCACGGCGTAGCCAAAGTCTTCGAGCGTCAGGCGCAGCTCTTCGGCAATAAGGGCCTCGTCTTCGACGAGCAGCACGGTGAGTTGGGAGGTTTCGGGCATGGGGTGGGGTGAACGCAAGGCGGTAGCCCTTACAACAGTCTTAAAAAAACAACTTCAAGCGGCAACCAACCCCGCCACCGCCACCGGTGCCGGGATAAGCAATTCGTAGCAGTAAGGGGCGGGTTGGTGCAGCGTGGCCCGCAGCTGCCGGGCCAGCAGGGTAATAATCTGGGTGCCCAGGCCGGGGGCGGGGCCGGGTGGGGCCGTAGGGGGCAGGCCGTTGTCGGCGTAGTAGAAGTAGGTACCCTCGGGGCGGGCCATCACGCGCACGGTGAGCTCGAGGGGCTGGCCCTGGGTGTCGGCGTACTTGACGGAGTTGGTGATGAGCTCGTTGAGCACGAGGGCCAGCGGGAAATAGCTGTCGTGGTTCAGGGCCAGGGCGTCGGTTTGCAGCTGCGTTACCACCTGCCGGTCGTTGGCCAGGCAGGCCACCACGGCCGACACCAACGTGCGCAGGAAGTCGGCCAACGACACGCCCTCGGGCTGGCGCATGAGCTGGGTGTGCAGCGTGGCGATGCTCTCGACGCGCAGGCGGGCGGCCCGCAGCTGCTCCAGCACCTCGGGGCTGGTGGTGCGGCGCTCCTGCATCCGTAGCAAGCTGAAGAGGATGTGCAGGTTGTTCTTGACGCGGTGCTGGATTTCCTTGTTGAGCAGCTCCACCTGCACCACCTTGTCGTCGAGCTGCTGATTGACCGCCGCCACGGCGTCGTTGGCGGCGGCCAGCTCGTGGTTGGAATGGCCCAGGGCCTGGTTGGCGGTGGCCAGCTGGCGGGCCTGTACCTGGGCGCGGCGGCCCTGGCGGGCTAGGTAAAAGCCCAGCAGCGAGATGATGGCCAGCCCGGCGCTCAGGCCCCACACGAGGCGCCGGCGGTTGCGGTTGGCCACGGCGGCCTGGGCCTGCTCGCGCTGCTCGCTGGCCACCAGCGCCTGGCGCATTTGGGTGAGGTCGCCGCCGTCCACCAGGCTGTCGCCGATGCGGACGGCGGTGCTCAGAAAGCGGTAGGCGGCCGGGTAGCGGCCGGCATCGGCCAGCAGCCGGGCCAGCTGCTGGCTCAGGTAGAGGCGGTCGAGGCGGTGGGTGGCCGCCCGGCAGGCCCCTTGCAGCGAGTCCAGAAAGAGCGAGGCTGG
>JANXUO010000243.1 GCA_025356245.1 Hymenobacter sp. | reverse complement strand
CGGCCCACCATGTTCTGGCCGGCCGCGTCGCCGGTACTGAAATTGAAGCGCAGGTAGGCAAACTTGTTGCTCAGGTACGTGTCGATGTACTGGAGCTTGGCAATGCGCGAGGTGCTTTCGGCCTGCGGCCGGATTAGGTCGATTTTGTCTTCCACCCACTTGCCAAAATCGCGGGCACCCCGCGCATCGGCAAACACAAACACCGGGGCCCGCTGCATAGCATCGCCGATGACGGTGCATTTGACGCCGCCGCAGAGGTTGATGAGCTGCATACCGCGGTTGTAGCTCGCCACGAGGGTGCCCTCGGTGGTGGCCATCGGGATGAGGAAATCGCCCTGCGCGTGCTCGCCGTTCACGGTCAGCGGCCCGGCCAGGCCCACCGGAATCTGGGCCACGCCGATGAAATGCTCGCAGTTGCCTTGCAGCTGATGGGCATCAAAGGAATACTGCTTGAGGTGCGTAAACTCGTGGCCTGAAAACTGTTCGGCAAAGCGCTGGCGGGCGGCAATGGCGGCGTCGGAGTAATCGTCTTCGTCGGAGCGCGGAATGCGGGGCTTGGAGGCGGCCACGCCCACAATGGCGTCTTCCACCTCCACGTGCATGGGCCCAAAGGCATCCGACGAAAACCAGACCTGCACGGGGTGCATTCCTTCGGGCAGGGCGGGCGTGTCGAGGGCAAACAGCAGCGAGCGGCCGACAGGCAACTCCAGGGCGCCGTCGCTGGCACTGAGGGTGGTAGCGGGGCGTACGTCGCCGTTGCCAAGGTCGATGCGGATACGGCTGGCGGGGATGGTAGTATCGCCAATCTGCACCCGGTCGATGCCGGTGATGTTGACGGTATCGAGCCGGTTTTTGATGCTGAAGGCCACGCCCTGCCCGTTGGGCAGGTTGTGCAGGCTGCCGCGCGTATAGAGCAGCTTGAGGAGCATGGGGGAGGGCGTGAAGACCATTGGGAGCCGAAAAAGATGAGCAAATGGGAAAAGCCGACCCGGCCGGGCCGAACCGAGGGGAAATGTACGGCGTATGCTGCATTCGCCCCGCCCGGCGCGGTCATCGGCCCTCATCCACGGTTCATTTAGCCGGGTGCAGTTTAGGTCTTTCTAAACCCGATGCCAACCGGCTGGTTATATCCTCCCGGCGCTCAATGTTACCTTTGCGCGACGCTGGCCCCGGCTGGTTTAGTCCATTTTATGCTATGAGTTTATTCGTCGATTACCCTCGGTTTACCCTTGCTGCTGCGCTAACGCCTGAGCAGCAGGACTTTTTTGACCGATACGGGTTTCTCCATTTTCGGCAGTTTGCCACCCCGGCGCAGGTGCAGGATATCCTGCAGGCCACGCAGGAAATTCAGCATAACTGGCTGGCGGCGGGCGTCGAAAAAGTAAACGGTGTACCCATCAAATACGGCCACGACGTGGACGGCACCCGCATTGTGCAGCGTTTCCCCTTTGCCTCGCAGCAGCACCCGGCGTTGCACAGGCTGCTGCAAGACCCGCGCTACCACGCCCTTTTTCCGCTGCTCGAAGCCGCCAACGGCCGGGTGGGGGCCGACGAAAAGGACGGCCTCGTGGTGAACCACTACGTGAACGTGCCCGGCTCGGAGTTTAGCCAGATGGGCTGGCACACCGACTCGCTGCGCGATATTTTTTACGGCAAGCGCATTGGCCCCATGCTGAACGTGGGCCTGCACCTCGACGGCATTTCGGCGGCCAACGGGGGCTTGCGCGTCATCCCCGGCACCCACCGGCAGGGGTTGCGGCAGATGCTGTTCCGCAAGAAGCATTTCAAGGACGTGGGTTACGACCCCAACGAGTTGGCCATCGAAACCGAAGTGGGCGACCTCACCGTGCACGACGGCCGCATGTGGCACCGCGTGGCCCAGTCGCCCATTGTGGGCGAGGCCAGCCGTCGCCGCGTGATGTACGTGCCCATCCTCGGGGGCAAGTACCAGCCCAAAACGGCCGAGAGCCCCACGCCGTTTTACCTGAAATTTCTGCACTTGGTGAAGTAGCGTTTCCAATGAGTGGATGAGTGAATGAGCAAGTGAGTAAATTATTAGTGGGCAGTGCGGCAGCTTGTGCCATTAGACTAATAATTACTCACTCGCTCATTCACTCATCCACTCATTAATCCTCACTCAATGAAATACGCCCTCATCACCGGCGCTTCGCGCGGCATCGGCCGCGCCCTGGCCCTCGAATTTGCCCGGCGCGGCTACGACCTGCTGCTCGTGGCCCGCTCGGCCGACCAACTAGCTGCCCTGGCCACCGAGGTGGCTACTCAGCACCAGCAGCAAGCCAAAATACTGGCCCTCGACCTCACCACGCCCGATGCCGCTGCCACTGTAGCTGCTTGGGCCACTGCCCAAACCCCGGATTTGACCGTGCTGGTGAACAACGCCGGCTACGGCCTGTGGGGGCGCTTCGAAGAGCTGGCGCTGGCCGAGCAGCAGAATATGCTCCAACTCAACATGCTGCTGCCGGTGGCCCTTACCCACGCCCTGCTGCCGGTGTTGCGCCGGCAGCCCCAGGCGTATGTGCTCAACGTGGCCAGCACGGCGGCCTACCAGGCCGTGCCCTCGCTAACGCTTTACGCGGCCAGCAAGGCGTTCTTGCTCAGTTTCTCGCGGGGGTTGCGCTTTGAGCTGAAAGACAGTCCGGTTTCGGTGAGCTGCCTCAGCCCCGGTGCCACCATCACCAGCTTTGCCGACCGCGCTGGCATGGGCGAGGAGCTGCAAAAAGTAGCGGCCAAAGTCTCGATGTCGGCCGAAGCCGTGGCCGCCGCCGCGGTAGCCGGGCTGCTGAACGGTGAGGCCGAAATAGTGCCCGGCTTTGTCAACAAGGTAGGCGTGGGGCTCACCAGCTTGGTTCCTAAAGGACTGACGGAGAAGATAGCCGCCGGAATTTACGAGAAGTATTTGTAGGGGGTGAGGATGGGTTTCCGTTCGTGCCTGCCGCCTTACTTATTACGACAAAGCCCCGATGCAATCCTGCATCGGGGCTTTGTCGTAGCGGCGGCAATCAGCTTACTCCACCATCAGCCGGGCCGAGGCGGTGCCGCAACGCACCACGTAAACGCCGGTGGCCAGCCCGGCAACGTCGAGCGGGACCGTGGGAGCCTGGGCGGCCAGCGTGGCCCGGCGCACGACCCGGCCCAGGGCATCCAGCACTTGTATTTCGCGGGCGGCGGGCGCGGCGGGCAACGCGAAAAGCACCGTGCTACGGGCCGGGTTGGGGGTGAGTACGGGGGTGGCCGTGGCCGGGGCCGCCGCGACGGCCAGGGCGTTGGCGGCGGGGCCGAATACCAGGGCGAAGCGGCCGGTTACGTTGCCGGCGCTGGCAACGGCGAAGGGGTAGGTCGCATTGGTCGTCAGGTTTTGGCGGGTGCCGGTGGCCGCATCGGTGAGGTAAGCCACCTGGCCGGGAGCGAAGTGCCGGAGCGCGGCGGCCCGCAGCACGTAACGGCCGGGGGCCGGCAAGGCCAACGCCAGGGGTACCGCAACGGCCGCCCCCGCAAAAGGCGGTAGGCCCTGAATGGCCAGCGCCTCGCCGGTGGCGGCCAGCGCGGCCACGTTCAGGCCGGTGGGGTTGGGAAGCTTGACGGCATCAAACTCCGCGTCTGCGCCGGGGGTGGCCCCGGCTTCGGCGTACACAAACAGGTCGTCGGAAGTGCCGGCCCCGGCCAGGGTGAGCTGGGCTTGCGGGCGCACGTCGGCGGCCGTGCGCCGCACGGGTACCTGCGTGGTGCTGCTGAGGCGGTGGGCGTTGCGGAAAGTGAGGGTGCCGCTGGCCTGCCCCGGCGTCACGCGCACAAAAAAGCCCTGCGCCATGCCGATGAGCGGGTTGCCGCCGCCCACGCCGTTGGCGTAGCTGCGGTAGCTGCCGCCGTAGGGGCTGCTGCTTTCAAACACGTAGATGGCCCCGTCGATGTTCGGGCGGTCGGCCGGGGCGATGGCGCTCCAGTCGAGGGGGGCGGGGTAGGGGTTGCCCACCAGGTGCAGGCCCGCCCCGGCGGCGCTGCTCCGCGTCAGGGTCAGGGACACGGGGCCGGTGCGCGGAGTGCCCACAAAATCGACGGTTTCGGTGCCGGGCAGGTGTGCGGTGTAGCCCTGGCCGGCCACGAAAGCGCCGGGCACGATGCTGCCGCCCACCAACGTGCTGGGCGAGTACCAGCCCTTGCTGAAGGGGTCGAGGTTGTTGGCGGCCGTGGCGAGGCGGCTTTGGTCGTAGCCCAGCACGGTGGGGAAGGGCGTGGTGGCCAGCGGGGCCGCCGCCGTGTTGTAGGCCGGGTTGAAGACGGGCACGAACGTGCCCGTGGCCAAATCGGCCAGCGTGTTGCCGCTCACCGGGCTGCTGTAGTGGCGGTAGCCCCGGCCGGGGTTGGCGGTGGCCAGGTAGCGTTGCACGGTGGCCGTGCCCAGCACGGCGCTGCTGGCATCCTGCACCAGCAGGGCGGTGCCGGTGGTGTTGGAAAGCAGCGTGAGGCTGCCCCCCGCGTTGTTGTACACGTTGGCCTGGTGGCTCAGGGCCAGCCGCTCCTGCACGGCCACGGGCACGGCCAGGCGCAGGTTGTCGGCGGTGCTGGCGGTGCCGCGCGCGCCCACGGTCAGGGTTTGGAAGGTGAGGCCCGCCGTGCCGTTGACCAGGTGCTCGGTGGCGGTGATGCCGAAGCCGATTTCGCTGCCGGGGGCCAGGGCAAAGGTTGCCCCGTTGTTGGTCAGGTTGCGGCCCAGGTACAGCTCGCTGCCCGCCGCTTGCGCGAGGGCGCTGCCGCCGGCCAGCACGGCGCTGCCGCTGGCTGTGAGGGTAGCAGCGGCGGCCAGCCCGAGGCGGGTGGCGGCGGCCAGCGTCAGGTTGTTGCACTGGCCGGTGCCCGTAAGCAGCGGCTGGTTGGCGGCCGGGGCAATGGTGGCGTCAATGCTGGCTGTGGGCACCACGGCGGGGTTCCAGTTGGTGGGCGTGTTCCAGTCGGTGCTGGTGGCCCCCGTCCAGGCCACGGCCGCGGGCTGGGTGACGGTGAAGGGCAGGCCATTGCTGGTACCGCCCGGCGTGGTCACGGTCACGGGGCCGGTGGTGGCCCCGGCGGGCACGGCCACGGTCAGGCTGGTGGCGGTGTTGTTCGTGATGGTGGTTTGGGCGGTGCCGTTGAAGCGCACGCTCGTGGCCCCGGCCAGGTTGGTGCCAGCGATGGCGACGAGGGTGCCGATGGGGCCGGTGTTGGGGGTAAGGGTGGTAATAACTGGCACCGGCGCGGCCTCGCCCAGCAGCACCGAGGCCGTGTTGGTACCTGTTTCGTTGTTGGCCGTGGCCAGGTCGAGGCGGCCGTCGCCGTTCACATCGCCCAGGGCCAGGCCAATGGGTTTGCTGCCAGTAGGGTAGTCGGTGCCGACGGCAAAAAGACCTGCGCCGGTGCCCAGCAGCACCGAGGCACTGGCGCCGTTGTAGTTGCTCGTCACGATGTCAAGTTGGCCGTCGCCGTCCACGTCGCCCAGGGCCACGCTAAAGGGACTGGGGCCGGTGGCAACGTCCGTCTTGGCCCCGAAGGTGCCCGCACCCGTGCCCAGCAGCACCGAAGCGTCGGCGCTGTTGAAATTGGCCGTGACGACATCGAGCTGGCCGTCGCCGTTCACGTCGCCCAGCGCCAAGCCAAAGGGGGTAGTGCCGGTGGGGTAGTCGGTAGCGGCCCCAAAGGCCCCCGTGCCCGTGCCCAGCAGCACCGAACAAGTGTTGGCCGACAGGTTGGTCGTGACGACATCGAGCTGGCCATCGCCGTTCACGTCGCCCAGGGCCACCGCATACGTCTGGCCATTGGTGGCAAAGTCCGTCCTGGCCCCGAAGCTGCCCGTGCCCGTGCCCAACAGCACCGAGGCCGAACTGCCGGCGTTGTTGGCCGTTACGATGTCCAGCGCCCCGTCGCCGTTCACGTCGCCCAGCGCCAGGCCAAAGGGGTTGTTGCCGGTGCCAACGTCCGTTTTGGCCCCGAAGCTGCCCGTGCCCGTGCCCAGCAGCACCGAAGCCGAGGTGCCGGTGGTGTTGGTCGTTACGACATCAAGCCGGCCGTCGCTGTTTACATCGCCCAGCACCACGGCGGCGGGCCGGTCGCCGGTGGCGAAGTCCGTACCGGCCCCGAAGCTGCCCGCGCCGGTGCCCAGCAGCACCGAAACCGAGTTGGCTCCGGCACCGAAGTTAGCCGTGACCACATCCAACTGGCCGTCGCTGTTCACATCGCCCAGGGCGATGCCGCGCGGGTTAGTGCCGGTGGCAAAGTCCGTTTTGGCGGCCACGGTGCCACTAGCGGCTGCGGTCGCCGCCGTAAACTGCACCACCTTTTTCCCCACCTCCAGCCCACCGCTGCCCCGCACCGTGCCCGGCACGGTCACGCTGATTACTTCGCCGGGCATGAAGCTGCTGCGGGTGCCGCCCAGGCTGCTGGCGTAGCGGGCCGTGTTGCCGCTCAGGGCCACGGTGCCGGCTTTGCGCCCGCCCACCTGGCTCGAAAACACGCGCAGCCCGGCCGTGGCCGAGGGGGCGATGCTGGCCGCCGTCACCGGCTCGGAGAAGGTCAGGGCCAGGGCCGAGGTGGGGCGCGGGGCGCTGCGGGCGTTGGCCACGGGGCTGCTGCCCACCAGGGCCAGCCGCACGGTGAAGGCCGTGCTGGTGGCCGTGCCCCCGGCCGTGGTAACGGCAATGCTTTGGCTGGGGCCAGCCCCGGCCGGCACCGTAAAGCTGAGGCTGGTGGCGGTGTTGGCCGTGATGGTCGTCGGAACCCCGTTCACGGTCAGGGCCGTGGCGTTGGCCAGGTTGGTGCCGCTGAGGGTGACGGGGGTGCCCGCCACGCCGCTGCCGGGGGCCGCGCCGCTGATGGTGGGCACCGCCCGCACCGCCAAGTGGCCAGTGGGATGCGCTGCCCGCGCGGTGGGGGCCGGGGCCGCTGCTGCGGTGGCCGGGGCCGCTGCTGCGGTGGCCGTAGCGGTAGCCAGCAACGCGGCCAGCCCGGCCAAATACCCGTTGCGGGAGAAGCAAGAAACCATCGGATGCATAAAGAGAAAGAAGACGGGACAGCATTCTACCCAAGTAGAACAATTGCTGGTAAATGTAGGCTATAAATTTAATGGCAAGGCTTCAACGAGCGAAACCGACTCGGTTTTTGTCAAAAAAAAAACAACCCGACCCGGCCGTTAAAGGGCAGCAAAAAGCCCTGCCCGGTGGGCAAGGCTCTTTCTAAAACGGCGGCCCACAACGGCGCGGGCCTACTTGGGCTTTTTGGCCTGGGGCGTGTCGTCCACGCCAAATCCCCAGGCGGTGAGGGCTTTGGGAGTTTTCTTGTACTTGCCTTTGAGGTAGGAAGCGGTGTCGCTGTTGGCGGTGATGATGGGGCTGACCACGGCATCGCGCAGGCGGTACTGCTCTTCCATGAGGCCCTTGAGGCGCTCGGCTTCGGTGTGGTAGGTTTGGCCTTTGACGATGGTGGGGCCGACGGTGTTCCAGTCGAGGTCCACGAGCTGCTTCAGCTCGGAGGTGGCCCCGTCGGCCTGGTGCTTCTGGTAGATTTTAGCGGCCAGCTCCAGGGCTTCTTTGGGGCCTTTGGGGAGCGTGATGCGGCCGGAGGTGGGCGTTGCCATGCGCGGGGGTAGGGGGTAAGGGGTGAAGATTAAGCCCAAATGTAGGCCCAAAATCACACATGTGTTCAAAGATGGGCCGGCATCGTTGCCAATTTTGCCAACATTAGTGTCGGAACTGGCAATTCCATTCAAAGAAGCGCCAACATCGGTACCGATGTTGGCAACGTTGGTACCGATGTTGGCAAATTCAACGCTGATGTTGGCGACCGCGGTACTGATGTTGGCAACTGCGGGGCCGTAGGGGCGATACCGCCGGTAGCCCCGCCGCTACGGCAGGCGGCTCACGCGCCCAGCCAGCCAGTACGCGGCCCCGGCAAAGAGCGGCGCGGCCAGCACATCGTAGGAGTAATGCACGCGCTGCACCAGCACCAGCGCCCCCACGGCCAGGCATACGGCCGCCAGCAGCCAGCGCCAGCGGCCCCGCACGGCCAGGGCCAGCAGGGCCGTGGTAGCGGTGTGGCCCGAGAAAAACAAGTCCTTGGTGATGGGCAGCGCCTGTGTACTCAGCACCATTTCGGTGAAGGGGTCGGGCAGGGGCAGGGCGGCGGCGGGCAGCTCCAGCGGCACGAGGGCCAGCACCGCCATGCGGATGGCTTGCAGCAGCAAATACGCCCAGAAGCCGCGCAGCAGCAGCGCCGGCCGCCGCAGCACGAAGGCAATGGTGAAGACGCTGGCCCCGTACATCAGCCCGAACAGCGGCATGGACACGTCGGCGTGGGGCAGCAGGGCCAGCAGCGGGTCGGGCAGGCGGTGGCCGGGGCGCTGCTGCACCCATTGGTAAAAGCCCGGTACCACCGGAATGAGCACCCCAAAAATGAGGAACAACACCAGCAGCAGCCGCCAGCGGTAAGCCGGATTGGCCAGGGCCAGGCGCCAGGCATCGGCAAACGAACGGCGGAAAGCCGGCGGCGAGGGCAGCACAGGGGAGCCGGAAGGCAGCAGCGTCATGAAGAGGACGTAATGTGGGCGTAAAATTACCCCACACCGGGGCCAGATACCGGCGGCTTAAAACCGGCCAGACCCGCCGGTAGCACCGGCGGGTCTGGTCAATTTGGCCTTACGCCTGTGCTGCAACCAAGGCGCAACCGGTTGGTATTGTCCTGTCTACGGGCGCTGCGCAGGTTTTTCCGCACTTGCTTGCGGGCCGTTTTAAGGTAAGTTTTGAGTTGCTGCTTTTTGGCTACTTTGATGATGCGTACGACGCTCATGCTCACCTCCGACGAGGTAGCGTCGAGCGTGACGGGCGGGTCGGCGAAGCCAGCTTGGCTGGTGGTGGCCTGCACCGGGCCGGTGCTTATCGGTACCGTGAGGTGAAACCAACGATTGGCATCGGTGACGGTCATTTCCGAGAAATCAGCACTTTTGACCACTGCGCCGGGCACGGAGCCGGCGGCTGTTTTCACGTGGCCGGTGAGCACCATCGTGGCAGGCCAACGGTTCGGCGAAGGGCTGCCAGTGCATCCCGCTCAGGCTGGCCCGGTGCGCGCGAGCTAACTATTCAGGTCGCAAAAAGCCCCGCCAGAAAATCCGGACGGGGCTTTTGGGGGTTGGGCATTGTAAGTGCCGCTGAACGGCTGCGGCGCTTACTTGCGGATGCGCTTCAGGCTCTTGTGGCTCTGCTTGCGGGCCGTTTTGAGGTAGGTTTTGAGCGACTGCTTTCTGGCTACCTTGATAATTTGTACGGTGGTCATGCTCACCTCCGCAGTGGTAGCGTCGAGGGTCACGTGCTCGTCGGCAAAGCCGGCGTAGCTGGCCGTGGCCTCCACCGGGCCGTCAGCAACGGGCACCGTCACGTGGAAAGAGCCGTCGGCGTCGGTCACGACCATCTGCTTTGATTTGGTGATTTTAATCACGGCACCAGCCAAAGGGCCGGCGGCCGTTTTTACGTGGCCGATAATGACGGTGGTGGCGGTGGCCTCAGGATTCGTTGTGGGGGTAGTGGGCCCGTTGGCGGTCGTCAGGGCTGCGAAGCTGCGCTGCTTGGCTTGCGCTGGTGCCGTGGCGGCGGTGCAAAAGGTAACACACAAAATAAGGGCGGCGAAGAATGTCTGGCGCATAAGAGTAGTGGTTAAAAGCGGGGGTATTTACTACATGACAAAGGTACCGGCCCCTCCAGGCGGCACTAAAACTGACTCGGTAGATTCGGCCATTTGGGCCCCGAATGGCGCTATTTTCACAGCCAATGAAACGGATATCCGTTTTCAAGCCGTCGGCTTGCCAGGCATGCAGTAGCCGCAGCTTGGCCGGTTGCCGACGTTGCTGGGCTGGTTCGTCCTCCAAAAAAGGCCGAACAGCGAAACAAACAACGTCCACCGATGCGCTTGCCCGAAGGGTACAAATCGTTGCTGGGTAGCTAAAGGCACGACCCAAACCTTTTACCGGCAATAAAATTTACATGAAATCAATCAGGCAGCAAGCCTTTGCAGTTCCTGCTGATAGCACCGGTACGAATAAATGTAAGCGGCCACGCCGCCCCCCAAGCCCAACACCAGCAGGCCGGTTTCAAACCAGCCTTCGGGTAGCACAAAGGCCAGCGTGGCCAGCAGCAGCCCGCCGCCAAACCAGAGGCGGCCCACAAAGCGGTGTGTTTTGGCCCACACTTGGTCGCTCTCCAAGGCCCAGGGGGTGCGAATGCCCATGAAATAGTTGGGCCGTACGGTGGTGAGGTAGTTGCCCAGGAGGGCAAAAAACACGGCCACCACCGCATTCATGCCCCGGCCGGGCAGGGTGCCGGGGTGCAGCCCCAGCCATAAGGAATAGGCAGCTGCGCTGCCCAGCGCCGCCAGCACCAGGGTTTGCAGCTTGGCAAAACTGAGGCTGTCGGCCGCCACGCGCTGCCGGGGGTCGAGGCGGGGCAGGGCGCGAAGCAGGGCATATACGCCCAGCGGCAGGGCCGTGGTGAAGAGCCAAATGCTGTTGCGGTCGGTGTAGCCATTGATGCCGCCCGCGCCAAAGTGCGTGGGAATTTGGGCCGGCAGCAGCGGCCAGGCCCAGGCCAGGTAAGCGGTGGGCAAAACAGCGGCGGCCAGGGCCAGCACGTGCCAAAAGGTGAGTTGCTTGTTCATGAATACTGAAACAAGGGGGAGGGGAGAAAGGAGCGCAGGCCCTCAGGCCTTAAATTGGTAAAGCCAGCCCAGCAGCTCGTCGAACACGGTCATGTTGAGGGTGTAGCGCACGAATTGGCCTTCCTTTTGGCTAGTTACCAAATCGGCTTGGCGCAGCAGGTCGAGGTGGTGGCTGATGGTGGGGGCCGAGAGTTGGAATTGCTCGGCAATGGCCCCGGCGGTGGCCGGCCCGGCCCGCAGCCGCTCCAGGATGGCCCGCCGCGTGGGGTCGTTCAGAGCTTTGAAAAGCGCATTCATGGCTGGTTGATTTGATATTTAGACAAATGTCGAAATAAAAAACGAAAAAACAAGCACGGCCTGTTTTTGACAACGGACTGCGCTTGTTTTTTTGGACTGGCGCGGACTAAGAAGCCCCCGCCAGATGGCCAGTCTTTCAGCTGGTCGGGGCGGCTTCGGCAGCCCGGTGCCGGAGCCAGCCGGGGCCGCAGCGGCGCTCCATCTTGGCCCGGAGGCTTTCGCGTTCTTCGGGCGAGAGGTGCTCCATTTTGGCGGCAATGCGCTGCTTCCAGGCGTGGCGGCGGGCGGCCCAGCCCCCGCCGTGCCCGCCCCGGAAGCCCACCAGCAGGCGGCTGAGGAGCAGCAGGCCGTAGGTTTGGGCCAGGCTGATGGCGGGGCCGTGGAAAAGCTCGGGCACCAGCCAGTTCCAGAGGCGCATGGTGACGTAGCCGGCCAGGGCCACGAAAAGAGCAGCAAAAACAACGAACTTGAGGCCGCGCAGCAGCCAGAATTTACGGTTCATGAGGAGGAGATGTTAGGGTTGGCGGAGCCAACGGCTCGTTTCAAAAAGATAGCAGGCAGGCTGAGCGGCCGGGGTGAAACTTAATCGGTAAACAGTTCGGTGTAGAGCTTTTGCAACCGTTTGCGCAGGTGCTTCACGGCGTAGTGCTTGCGCGAGATGAGGGTTTTGAGTGGCACGCCGGTTTCCAGCACCATGTCGTTGAACGACTTGTCTTCCAGCTCGTGCCACACAAACACCTGGCGCTGGGCCTCGGGCAGCTCGGCCAGGGCTTCGGTGAGGGCGTCCATGAGGGTTTCGCGCAGCAGGCGGTTTTCGGGGGCGTCGGTGGCCGCCGGCAGCAGGTCGGCCAGTAGCAGGCCCTCGCCGTCGGGGTCGGCCTCGGCGGCCCCAAAAGCTTCTTCGAGGCGCACGGGGCGCTTGCGGCGGTAGAGGTCGGTGATGCGGTTGCGGGCCACCCGAAACAGCCAGGCGGCGGCTTGCTCTACGGGCTTGAAGAGGCGGTAGCTCTCCACCAGCTCGGCAAATACGTCCTGCAGCAGGTCTTCGGCCTCGGCTTCGTCGGGGATGCGGCGGCGGATGAATTGCAGCAGCCGCGGGCGCTGCTCGCGCACGGTTTGGGCAATGCGCTCGTCTTGCTGGGCAGCCGTCATGTGGGCCAGAAGGGCAGGGGTGAGGGGAATAGCTTGCGCGTCCATAAGTAGCGGCGCTGACGCAAGGACGGGCAGAATGCTTTAACGCCGGGGGTGAGAGCGGCCGGCCGGCCGAAGTTTTGGGCAATCAACCCCGTTCGGGCTTTTCAAAATACCTTTGCACCTCCACTTTCATGCTGGCTTCTGGCCAGCTCCCGCATGGACGCCACCATTCCCGAAGTCATTCGCACCGTTCCGCTCCAGTATTATGTGCTGTTTGCCACCCTGCTGTTCGCCATTGGCGTCACGGGCGTACTATTGCGGCGCAACGCCATCATCATCTTCATGTGCATTGAGTTGATGCTAAATGCGGTGAACATCCTGCTCACGGCCTTCTCGGCCTATCGGGCCGACCCCAACGGGCAAATTTTCGTGTTCTTCATCATGGCCGTTGCGGCCGCCGAAGTGGCCGTTGGCCTCGGCATCATCGTCATGATTTACCGCAACTTCCAGAACACCGACGTGAACTTGCTGAGTCGGCTCAAATGGTGAGTTGGTGAGCTAGTGAGTTGGTGAGTTTGCTGTTTTGCAGCCTCATCAGGACTCGCTCATTCACTGCATACCCCACCAGCTCACCATTTCACCATTTCACCTAATGGAAACCGTTCTTCCCATTGCCACCGCGCCGTATTCCACGCTGCTTTACGTACTTATTCCGGGCCTGCCTTTTCTGGGTTTTTTGCTGAACGGCTTGCTTAATCGCAAGCTCTCGGGCACGGTGACGGGCCTCGTTGGCAGTGCCACGGTGCTGGGCTCGTTCCTGATTTCGCTCACGCTGTTTCTGGGCTTCAAGTACCAGTACACCGTCAACCTATTCGACTGGATTACGGTGGGTTCGCTCCAAATTCCTTTCCAGTACCAAATCGACCAGCTCAGCCTGATAATGCTGCTGCTCGTGACGGGCGTGGGCTTCCTAATCCA
>JANXUO010000333.1 GCA_025356245.1 Hymenobacter sp. | reverse complement strand
GCTACTAGATTGGCAGCACTGGCACCGGGCTGGCGGTCGGGCGTTTTACGCGGTGTGCCGCTGGCCGTCGTGGTGCTGGCAGTACCGGGCTTGCGGCCGCGTTTCTTGGGTTCGGCAGCGGGGGCGGCAGCGGTTGTGGCAACGTCATCCCGCATGGCACGGAGCTTGCGCGGCGAGCCGTCCTTGTTCAGACTGGGTGCCTTAGCTGCTTTAGCGCTTGCTTTGCGGTCACGGCCCGTGCTGGTATTTTCGCCAGTAGGCGTTGCTGCCCCGTTTACCGAGGTGGTAATGGAGTCGTAGTGGCGCACGATGGTATGCAACGCCTGCTCAAACATCCGCTCGGTGTCGCCGTCGAGGCGCTTGGTGGCCTCTTTTACCACCTCGTTCAGCTTGGTTTTAGTTTCCTTGCGGATGCGGGCCACTACTTCTTTCATGCGGGCATCCAACTCCTTTTGCAGACGCTTAGCAGCGGATTTCAGCGACTTTTTTTGGCTGGCCTTTTTGTCGGCGCGGTCGTCAGAAAGCGTAGCCGATGCTTTTTTGGTCAGCTTTTCCGATTTGCGGGCTGTTTTTTCTTCCGACGTACGTTTAGTTTTTTTTTCGGTAACGGCAGTGGCAGAGGCAGATTTTTTCATGGGTAAAAAAGTTAAGTGGGTGTTCAAAAAAGAGCGGGTGTTCGGCCTGTAAATCAGCAAGCCGCGTCAAATATAAAATGAATTACGCGCTTAACGGTGTAAATGACTTATTTGTTAGTCGAAAAATTGAAAAATAATTTACCGTACGGATGCTAATTACCCTTTGCACAAGGTAGATGAAATGATGGACTGAACGATTTTACGCTTAAAAAAACTGCTTGCTACTCCGCGCACCAGCTTTTCTCAATGCGAATTTGACGACTTTATTGGCCGGAAAATAACTGTTTGTCAATTCAACTTATTTTCACTGCTAACCGGCCGGGTGCGCCGTGTAATCCATTCCTGTCAAAAAAGCCCGAACTTTGTCTTTTAAACTACCTCGCCCACAATGCCTGTTCTTCCTCAACGATACACAGTTACGGCTGCTTTGCCTTACGCTAACGGCCCCGTTCACATTGGCCACCTCGCGGGCGTTTACCTACCGGCCGATATTTACACACGCTACCTGCGGGCCGTGGGCCGCGACGTGAAATTTATTTGTGGCTCCGACGAACACGGCGTTCCCATTACCATTCGGGCCCAGAAAGAAAGCGTTACTCCCCAACAAGTCGTCGATAAATACCACGCCCTAATCCGCGATTCTTTCCGCGATTTCAACGTGTCGTTCGATGTGTATTCGCGTACTTCATCGGTTACCCACGCCGAGGTTTCGAGTAATTTTTTTCGCAAGCTAAATGCAGAAGGGAAGTTTATTGAGCAAACTACTCAGCAGTATTTTGACGAGCAAGCCCAGCAGTTTCTGGCCGACCGCTACATTGTGGGCACCTGCCCCAACTGCGGCAACGAAAACGCCTACGGCGACCAATGCGAACGCTGCGGCACCTCGCTCAGTCCGACGGAGTTAATTAGCCCGCGCTCGATGCTGAGCGGGGCGCACCCGGTGCTACGCGACACCAAGCACTGGTTTCTGCCCCTTGATGCGTACGAGCCCTGGTTGCGCGAATGGATAATTGAGGGCCACAAAAGCGACTGGAAAACCAACGTGTACGGCCAGTGCAAGTCGTGGATTGACCAGGGTCTGCACCCCCGCGCCGTTACCCGCGACCTTGATTGGGGCGTGCCCGTGCCGGTGCCGGGGGCCGAAGGTAAAGTGCTGTACGTGTGGTTTGATGCGCCCATTGGTTACATTTCGGCTACCAAAGAAGCTTTTCCTGACGAGTGGGAATTGTATTGGAAAGACGCAGGTACTAAACTGGTGCATTTCATCGGCAAGGACAACATTGTTTTCCACTGCATTATTTTCCCGGTAATGCTGAAGGCGCACGGCGAGTATATTTTGCCCGACAACGTGCCCGCCAACGAATTCCTGAATCTGGAAGGCGACAAAATAAGTACCTCGCGCAACTGGGCCGTGTGGCTGCACGAGTATTTGCAGGATTTTCCGGGCCAGGGCGACGTACTGCGTTACGTGCTGTGCGCCAACGCTCCCGAAACCAAAGACAACGATTTTACCTGGAAAGATTTTCAGGCTCGCAATAATAACGAGCTGGTGGCGACGCTCGGCAATTTCGTCAACCGGGCCGCTGTACTTACCCATAAATTCTTTGAGGGCCGCGTTCCCGAAAGGGGCGAACTACTGCCAATCGACGCCGATACACTGGCCCAGGCCGCTGAATTCCCGGCGAAAATAGGCGAGCTGATTGAGAATTACCGCTTCCGCGACGCCTTAGCCGAAGTGCTTAACCTAGCCCGCCTCGGCAATAAGTATTTGGCTGAAACCCAGCCCTGGCACCTCATCAAAACCGACGTGCCCCGCACCGGCACCGTACTGCACGTGGCCCTGCAACTGGCTGCGGCACTGGCTCCTGTGTTGCATCCGTTCTTGCCCGATTCGGCCGAAAAGTTGGCGGCTATGCTCTCAATTCCGGTCGGTGATTGGGCGAGTGCGGCCCAATTAAATGCCTTGCCCAGCGGCCACCGTTTGCAGGCTGCCGAGCTGCTGTTTGCCAAAATAGAGGATGCTATGGTAGAGGTTCAGGTGCAGAAATTAATGGACACTAAAAAGGCCAATCAACTGGAAAACACGCCTATCGCCGCTTCCAAAGAAAACATCAGCTTCGATGAGTTTACGAAGCTGGACTTGCGGGTCGGCACCATTGTCGCCGCCGAAAAAGTGGCCAAAACCAAAAAACTACTGAAGCTCACCGTCGATACCGGTCTCGACCAACGCACCATCGTCAGCGGCATCGCCGAGCATTTCAGTCCCGAGGAATTAATCGGCCAACAAGTACAGGTACTGCTGAATTTAGCGCCCCGCGAATTAAAGGGAATTCAGAGCGAAGGAATGCTGCTGCTGGCCGAAAACGCCGACGGCAGTCTGGCGCTCATGCAGCCCGGCAAAGCGGTGCGCAACGGCAGCAGCGTGATGTAGAGTAGAACGAAATAAGAACGAGTACCCCGAAGCGCTGCTTCAGGGTATTCGTTCTTATTTCACATTTACGACGTTCATCGCCCGCTCCAGCCCTACTGCGCCGAAGGCCAGAACGGCCTCTCCGGTTTTTTCAATGTGCGTAGGCAATTCAATGCGTTCGTCAGCCGAAAACGGCTCCAGTACGTAGTCAACCTGCCGGCCTTTCGGAAAATTAGCATCTACCCCAAAACGCAGGCGGGCATAAACGTCGGTTCCCAGCGTGGCCTGAATGTCTTTCAGGCCATTGTGTCCGCCCGCCGACCCTTGCCCTTTGAGCCGCAGCTTGCCAAAAGGCAAAGCCAAATCGTCAGTCACGACCAGCATTTTATCCGCCTCAATTTTGAGCGTACTCAACCAATGCTGGGCCGCTTTTCCGCTGAGGTTCATGTAAGTGGTGGGTTTCACCAGCTTGTATGTGTGGCCCTTGTGCCGAAATTCCGTCGCGAAGGCGTGGCGTCCGAGCTCAAACTTTGGGGCCTCAAATTTTGCCGCCAGGTAATCGGCTACCATAAAGCCGATGTTGTGGCGGGTGTTGGCGTATTCAGGGCCGATGTTGCCCAGGCAGAGTATCAAAAAGACCACAATACTTAACCGCAGATTAGAGCGGATTTAACGGATGGAACGGATGGAACGGATACGCCGCTGGCGCGGCTGACGATGTGATGTTTATAAGGCGCAAACGGGGAGCAAAG
>JANXUO010000270.1 GCA_025356245.1 Hymenobacter sp. | reverse complement strand
ATACGCTTGGCCCCGCCGCCCAAAACCGAGCGCAAGGTGGCCTACACCTACCCCGATTTCCGCCTGCCCGCCGACCGCCTCAACCCCTCGGTGCGCGTGCTCACCATCCGGGCCGAGGAGCCCGCGCCCCTCACCGGCAACTTCCTGAAGGCGGGCCTGGGCAACTACGGCACGTTTTACGGCCGCGCCTACCTGCACAGCACCCGCAGCACCGACAAAAGCTACGGCCTCGACCTCAAGCACGTAAACTCCCTGAACGGCCCGGTGGACGGCAAAAACTCGGGCCTGAGCCAGAGCAGCGCGGCCCTCAGCGGCGAGCTTTACCGGGGCACGGCCGCCCTGGGGGCCGCCCTCGATTTTGGCCGCGAGCGCTACAACTTTTACGGCTACGACCGCAGCGCCAGCCGTCCCACGCCCGAAGCCGATGCCGTGAAGCAGGTGTTCAACCGCTTCGGCGTCAGGGCCTACGCCCACAACCGCGACCCCGAGCAGGTGGTGCAGTACGACGGCGGCCTGGGCTTCCGGCGCTGGTCCGACAACTTCCAGGCCAGCGAAAGCGACTTCAGCGTGAAGGGCAAAGTGGGCTACGCCCTGGGCGAAACCAGCCGCCTGACGCTCGCCGCCGATGCCTCATTCATCAGCCAGAAAGACTCGGCCCTGAGCCGCAGCCGCACCTTTCTCCAGGCCACCCCGGCCTACGAGCTGACCGGCAAACGCCTGAGCCTGACGCTGGGCGCCACCTTGGGCTACTCCTCCGACACGGTGAACGCCGTGGGCAAAGCCGCCGTGTACCCCGCCCTGCGCGTGGCCTACGGCCTGCTGCCCGAAAAGCTGCAAGTGTATGCCGGCCTCGGCGGCGGCTTGCAGCGGGTGTCGATTTACGACCTCTCCACCGAAAACCCCTGGCTCAATAAGCAGCTCAACGTGGCCGACACCCGGCGCGGCCCCACCCTCTACGGCGGCCTGCAAGCCACTCCGGCGCGGGGCCTCGAGCTAAACCTGCGCAGCACCTACTCGCGCGACAAAAACCTGTATTTCTACCTCAACAACCCGCTCAACCCCGCCAAATTCGACCTCGTGTACGACGGCGAGGCCACCGGCCTGCTCAACATTCACGGCGAGCTGCTCTACAGCGCCGCCGAGCGTTTTCGCCTCGGTGGCCGCTTCGACTATAATAAATACAGCCTCAAAACCCTGGCCCAGCCGTTTCACCGGCCCGAATTTCAGGGCAGCCTGTTTGGCTCGTATAATCTGTTCGACAAGTTGCTGTTGGGCGTCGAAACCTACTTTTACGCCGCCAGCTACGGCATCAGCTACGACCGCACTTCGGGCGTCCCCATCCCCAATTTCTACCGCGCCACCGACCCGATTTACGACCTGAATGTGCGGGCCGACTACCGAGTTACCCCAAAATTCAGCATCTTTGTAATGGGCAACAACCTCGCCGGCCGCCAATACCAGCGGTTTTACGGCTATCCCGTTAAAGGCATCAACGCCCTGGGCGGCGCTACTTACACGTTCTGAGTTCTTGATTGCTAGTTGCTTGTTTCTGGTTGTTCGTTTACTGAAGCAGCTCAGAGTCAATTCCAACTAAGGATAAGAAATACAAAATACCCCATGTCCCTCGCCAACCATATTCGTCCCCTCCTGCGTGACCACGACTGCGTGATTATTCCGGAGTTTGGCGGCTTGGTGGCCGAACCCGCCCCGGCGCGGCTCGAACCCGGACGGCAGGGGCTACGGCCGCCCTCCAAGTGGGTGGCTTTCAACCAGGCTCTCACCCGCAACGACGGTCTGCTGGTGGACGCCGTGGCCCACGCCGAGCACCTCACCATTGCCGAGGCCCGCCAGTTGGTGCGCGAGGCTGTGGCCCAGCTCCAGGCCAGCCTCGACGCGGCCCAGCGGGCCGAGCTGCCGGGCATCGGCGTGTTTCGGCGGGTGGCGGGCCGGGGGCTTTCGTTTGAGTACACCGGCACCGACAATTTACTGCCCGCCGCCTTCGGCTTGCCCACGCTGCCGGTGCGGGCCGTGCGGGCCATCGACGCCCGCGCTGCCCGCGAGCAACTGCCGGTGCCCGCCCTGCGCAGTGGCCGCCGCAGCCGCTTGCAGCGGGCGCTGCCGGGCCTGGCCGTGGCCTTGGTGGCCGTAACGCTGGTGGGCGTGAACCTGTTTCTGGGCCTGCGCACCGGCGCTCTGCCCGCCGCCTGGCAGCAGCAGCTCGGCCGCTACGCCTGGCTGAAACAAGCCGCTGCCCCGGCCTCGGCCGACCCCGGCCAGCCCCCGGTGCAGCAAGCCAACCTGGCCCATCAAACCTGGACTGATACCGGCGTGGCCGAAGCTGCCCCGGCCCCCGCCGTGCTGGCCGCCCCCGGCCCTGCTGCCCCGTTTGCTGCCCCCACTACCCCGGTTGCTGCCGACTCCGCTGCGCTCCCGAAGGCGGCCGTCGTTACTTCAACCAGGAATGGGGGAGGAGCTGCTAAAGTTGCTGCTGTTGAGCCGAATAAAGTTGCCAGCGTTAGTGGTGCGGCGGCGGCGGCGGCGCATCCCGTCGCTACGAAGCTGGCTGTTGCTCCGGCAGCCCCGGCCCCGGCCCCGGTTTCAAGTTCGGCCAAAGCGGCCACGCCGGTGGGCCCCGGCTACGCCACCACAATTAAAGGCCGCACCGGGCGTTACTACGTCATGGGCGGCGCATTTCGGACGCTGACCACGGCGCTGGTGCAGCGCCAAAGCCTGGCCCGCCTCGGGCACCGGGCACGGGTGCTGCTGCCGGGCTACGGCGAGATTTTCTTCAAAGTATCCATCGACGACTACCCCGACCAAGCCACCGCTCAGCGCGAAGCCCAGCGGATGCGCACCCGCACCCGCCTCGGCACCGGGCTGTGGGTGCTGCAACGCTAAAAGCCCCGGTGCCGTCGTTTCGACGTTAGTTTTGTGAGCGCGAGGCCCCGGCTTCGCGCTTTTGCCGTAATGAAGGTGGGGTGGCCTGACGTCTTTTTGCGTTGCCTGACTCCTCCCGGTTCCCTCAGCCTCTAACCCAAACCCCTTTTTCGAATGTCTGTTTTCCTGTTGCAGATTGGCACAGCCGTCACCTCGGCGGCCCCCGACTCGGTGAACGCCGCCGTGAACGCGGCCACCAAAGCCGACGGTGGCCTTTCGCTCATCGACCTGATTATGAAGGGAGGGTGGATTATGCTGCCCCTGTTCCTGCTCTCGTTTGTCGCGGTTTACATCATCATCGAGCGCTACATCACCATCCGCCGCGCCGCCGGCAACCCCGACTCGTTTATGGTGAACGTGCGGGCCTTGATGGTGAAGGGCGAAATTGATGATGCCAAGAAACTTTGCGAACAAAACCCCTCGCCGCTGGCCCGGATGATTGAAAAAGGCCTGCGCCGCATTGGTCTGCCGCTCAAAGACATTGAAACCAGCATCGAGAACGTGGGCAAGATTGAAATTGCCCGCCTCGAAAAAAACATCAACATCCTGGGCATTATTGCCGGCATTGCGCCCATGCTGGGCTTTGTGGGCACGATTATCGGCGTCATCAAAATCTTCTATGCCATCAACGCGACCGGCGAATTTGGCATCGCCCAAATTGCGGGCGGCCTCTACACCAAGATGGTAACGTCGGCGGCGGGCCTCATCGTCGGCATCATCGCCCACGTGGGCTACCACTGGCTCAGCATTTTGGTCGAGCGCATGGTGTTCCGCATGGAAAACTCCGCCATCGAGTTCATGGATATTTTGCAGGACAACTGAGCCAATGAGTGCATGAGTGAATGAGCGAGTGAGTGAATTGATAGTTGGTGCTTCCGCCCCTTGTAAAATTCTCATCCAAAGCCCATTCACTCACTCGCCCATTCACTCATTCACTCATTGAAAAAATGAATCTATCCCGCCGCCACCGCGCCACGTCGCACGTCGAAACCGGCTCGATGAACGACATCATGTTTTTCCTGATGCTGTTCTTCCTCATTGTTTCGACGATGGTGAACCCCAACGTCATCAAGCTGTTGCTGCCCAGCGCCAAGAGCAGCAAGCAGGTGATGAAGCAACCCATCACGGTGTCCATCAACGCCGCCGGCGAGTACTTCGTCAACAAAAAGCCCGTGAACGCCGCCACCCTCGAACCCGAGCTTAAGGCCCTCATTGCCGGGGCCAGCCTCGACCAGCCCACCGTGGTGCTGCGCGTCGATGCCTCGCTGAACGTGCAGAAGCTGGTGGACGTGCTGGAAATGGGCAACCGCCTGAAAATCCGCATGGTGATGGCCACCCAAGCCCAGCAGGCCAAGTAACGCGGGTTTTCAACCCGCGCGTATTACCGTAAGCCCCAAATTTGACACGCTGAAAAAAGCCCCGACGCTGTGCAATCGGCCACCGCTTGGCATCGGTTGGTTTCAGCCTGACGAAGATTGGTGTTTTTTGTGTTTCGCGGGTTGAAAAACCTGCGTTGTTCCTACCTCGCGGGTTGAAAGTCCGCGTTACCTTCTTATGCGCGGGTTGAAAACCCGCGCTACCATCATGCCTTCCATCGATTATCCTGAGCAGCACCGCCGCGAAGCCCTGATTGGCACTGTGGTGCTGCATTTGCTGCTGGCGTTGCTGTTCTATTTCACGGTGTTTCGCGGCCCCAACCCGCCGCTGGAGTCGTTTGAAACCGGCGGCGGCGGCGATGTGGAGCTGAATTACGGCCTCGACCCCGAAGGCTCGGGCGACGTGCAAACCACCGCCACGGCCAACGCCTCCCAAAACCGGGAAGACAGCAAGCCCCCGGCCCTCAGCCCCGACCCGCAGCCCACGCCCACCACGGCCGCCACCGACCCCACGCCGCCCGCCGAGGCCCGCACCATCACCTCCGACGCTGAGGAAAGCCCCGTGACGGCCCCGGTGGTCGAAACCACGGCCCCGCCCAAGGAGGAAGTGAAGGAAACACCTAAGCCCGCACGTAAAGTGGCCGTTACGTTCTCGCCCAAGGGCACGGCCAACGGCGGCGGCAACGGCACCAACGGCAGCAGCACCGCCGCCACCGGCAACAACAACGGCGACCGCCCCGGCCGCGTCGGCGACCAGGGCGACCCCAACGGCTCGCTCGACGCTAAGGCCCTTTACGGGACCGGCAACGGCGACGGGGGCGGCGATGGCGGCGGGCGCGGCCGGGGCCGCGGAGCCGGCGACGGCGACGGCCTCGACATGAGCGGCTGGCGCTTCGCCAGCACCCCCCGCGTCGAGTTTGTGGACGACAACTCCGGCGTGGTCAAGTTCAAAATAAAAATCAGCGAAGACGGCGACGTGGAAAACGTCATCAAAGTATCGGGCAACGTGAGCCCGGCCCAGGAAAAGCTGTGCCGCGACAAGCTCCTTGATGCCAACTTTGTGCGCACCAACGGCGGGCAGGGCGGGGCCACAGGCTTCTACACGTTCCGGTTTAGAGCCGAGTAATTAACCCAAGTTGCGGACAGCCGCGTAGCGGCGATATGTTTGTAGCAATGGGTTGAAAAGATGGTACTGAGCCGCGTAGCGGCGGTATGTTGCCCTTGACCGGTCAGCGAAAACATATCGCCGCCACGCGGCTGGGGCTTTGCAAACGCGCGGTGCTACAAACATATCGCCGCTACGCGGCTGTCCGTACCTCGGGTTGATTATTTAGTGAGGAGTGAGCTGGAAAGCCCCAAACCCAACATTTAGCATTCAACACTCAATAATGACTTACCGCGAAACCCTGGACTGGCTGTACGTGCAACTCCCGATGTTTCAGCGGGTGGGGGCGGCGGGCTACAAGGAAGGCCTGGGCGGCATTGAGGCGCTGCTGGCGGCGATGGGCAACCCCGAGCGGCGGTTTCGGAGCGTACACGTGGCCGGCACCAACGGCAAGGGCAGCAGCTCGCACTTGCTGGCGGCGGTGCTGCAAAGCGCGGGCTACAAGGTGGGCTTGTACACTTCGCCGCACCTGCGCGAGTTCACCGAGCGGGTGCGGCTGAATGGCGTGGAGGTGGCGCCCGACTACCTTGTGGCCTGGGTGGCGCGGTGGCAGCCGCTGTTTGCCCAGGTGCAGCCGTCGTTTTTTGAGATGTGCGTGGCCCTGGCTTTCAGCTACTTTGCCGAGCAGCGGGTGGACGTGGCGGTGGTGGAAGTGGGCCTGGGCGGGCGGCTCGACTCGACCAACGTCATCACACCGCTGGTGGCGCTCATCACCAACATCAGCCTCGACCACCAGGAGTTGCTGGGCAACACCCTGCCGCTGATTGCGGCCGAAAAGGCGGGCATCATCAAGCCCGGTGTGCCGGTGGTCGTCAGCCAAACGCAGGCCGAGGTGGCGGCCGTGTTCGAGCAAACTGCCACCGCCCGCCTGGCCCACTTGGTGTGGGCCGACCGCATTTACCGCGCCGACCTGGCCACGCTCACCGACGCCGACCTGGGCAGCGGCCGGCGCGGGGTGCAGCTCTGGCAGTACGGGCGGCCCTACCTGCCCAACGCCGAGCTGGGCTTACTCGGCGATTACCAGGCCCACAACGTGCCCGGCGTGCTGGCTGTGCTGGACGAGCTGCGGGCCATGGGCTTCCGGGTGCCGGAGTCGGCGATGCGGGCCGGGTTGCGCGAGGTGCAGCGCCTCACTGGCCTGCGCGGGCGCTGGAGCATCCTGGGCCAGCACCCGCTGGTGGTGGCCGACACGGGCCACAACGAAGCCGGCATTCGGCAGGTGGTGGCGCAGCTGGCTAAGTTGAAATTCCAACAGCTCCACCTCGTCATCGGGGTGGTGGCCGATAAGGACGTGCGCAATATGCTGGTCCTGTTGCCCGCCAGTGGGGTTTACTACTTCTGCCAAGCCGCCATCCCCCGCGCTTTGCCCGCCGAGGAGCTGGCGGCACTAGGGGCTGCTGTCGGGCTGGTGGGCCGGGCGTACGGGCCGGTAGCCGCCGCCGTGGCCGCCGCCCGTGCCGCCGCCGGGTCCAACGATGTGGTGTTCATCGGCGGCAGTACGTTTGTGGTGGCGGAGGTGTAACGCGAAACTCCGTTTCGCGTCGCCGGAACGGAGTTTCGCGGTACATTTCCTCCCGCCACCACCCAACCCTTATTCTGTGCCCCGCATCAAGCTTCAGCGTTTCAACGATAACGCCACCCGACCCGACATTGTAGAGCCTGGCAAGGCAACTTACGCTGCGTTGGGCGGCCGCTGGCGCACCGACTTTTTTGCCGCCCCGCACCCCATCACCCTCGAAGTAGGCTGCGGCAAGGGCGAGTACACCGTGGGCCTGGCCCAGCGCCACCCGGAGCGTAATTTTCTGGGCCTCGACATCAAGGGCGAGCGTATTTGGCGGGGCAGCACCCGCGCCGAAGCCTTGGGCCTTACCAACGTGGGCTTCGTGCGGGCCAGGGCCGAAGCACTGGCCGAGCAGTTTGGCCCCGGCGAGCTGGCCGAAATATGGATAACCTTTCCTGACCCGCGCCCCCGCGACCGCGACATCAAGCGCCGCCTCACGTCGCCCCGGTTTCTGAATCAGTACGTGGCGCTGCTGCAACCTGGCGGCCTGCTGCACCTCAAAACCGACAACGAGGCGCTCTACGACTACACGCTGGAAGTGCTGGCGGCCCGCGCAGGCACCACTATCGGCAGCAAAACCAAAGATTTATACGCCGAAACGGACCCCGAATTTGCGGAGGCGCAAGCCATTCAAACCAACTTTGAGGGCAAGTACCGCAGCGTGGGGGTGCCCATCAAGTACGTGCAGTTTCGGTTGAGCTGAGGGGAGTTTGACCGTTCTTATTCTACTTCCAGCGCCTCAAACAACGCCTCCAGCTCCGTGAAATCGCGCAGCCCGGGCTTCAGCTCGTGGCCGCCTTGCAGCACCAGCCCGGCGGGTTGCACCGCCGCCAGCAACGCGGGCAGCGCATCGGCCGCCAGCGCCCCGCCCAGCCACAGCGGAAACTGCCGGGCCAGGGCGGCGAGCTGCGGCAGCCAGGCGGCGAGGTCGTCGGTGGCGGGCAGGTTCAGGAGCAGGGCCGAGCCGGGGGCGGCAAAGTCGGCGCTGCGAAGCTCGTGGGCCAGGTCGGGGTCGAGTTGGGCTTGCAGGGCGGTGAAGAGGTCGGTTTCGCGCAGCACTGGAAAGGGCAGCGGCTGGTGCAGGCCGGGGATGAAAAGCGGCGCTTCAGGCAGCAGCACCCGGCTGAGCTGGCAGGCCGTGGCCACTTCCAGCAGTTGAAAAAGGTCGGCGTCGGGGCCGAATTCGCCAATCAATTCCACGCCGGCCACCCAGCCGGATAGCTCGCGGGCCTCGGCCGGGGGCAGGGCACCGGGCAGGGCGGGGTCGAGGGTGAAGATGAGGCCGTCGGCCCCCATGCCGGCGCAGTAGCGGGCGTCGGAGAGGTTGTTGATGCCGCGCACGTACACGGGAAGCTGAAGGGCCATGAAGCGAAGGGAGTCGGTGAAATCGGCCCTAAAGGTCGCCCCGCGCCGGGCAAGTGCGGGCCAGCCGGGCCAGCTTGCGGCGGGAAGCCAAGCAGGCAAGGGCTTTTGCTTTGGGGGAATTTGAATTGAAATTGACAAGGCGGCCTGCCGGTCAGACCACCTGCCGCAACCAAGCCACGGCGTTGGCTTCGTTGTCGAAGAGGCGGTACGTGAGGGCCGAGGCCTTCGCCTCGTGCATCACCTGGTCCATGGAAAGGCGGGCAAAAACGTCGTTGGCGAGGATGACGGCCCCGTAGATGCCGCCGGGGCGCTGGCGGGTCGCATCGAGCCAGTAATCAACTATCCAAGTGCTTTCCTCCTCGGTAAAGGGGGCCATCAGGCGCTGGTCGCCGAGCATCCGGTGCCATTGGTTGCGCTCGAGCAGATTGCGGGTATGAACCAGCAGCGCCTGCAGGTCGGCAAACTTACGCTTGCCGGGGTGGTATTGAAAAACAGCGAATCCTTCGGGGTGCTCCAGGAGGCGGCCAACCGGATTTTCGAAGTAAAGCCTGGGCGTTGGAGGTGGCGGCATAAATACACGGTAGAGTGGGTAAAACACTACGCCTGGCCCCGGCGTTTGTTCGCCGGGGCCAGGCGCTGGCAAAGATATTGCAGCCCGGCAGCCGGTGCAAGCCCACAAACCGCAGGGCCGGCGAAGTTTGGCCACCGGGGCGGGGCGAGCGCGGGCCGGCCGACATCAGACGAAGGTATTGGGGCAGGTAAAGGGCAAAGGTGGTGCCTTACATCAAATTACGGTGCGTACCTCAATGCCGCCGCCGCCGTTTTCGACCATGCGCTGGGCGGACTTCTGCATCAGGCCGAGAATGCACGACACTTCGCCGGCCGGGCTTTGCGGCAGCAGCTCGTGGTGCAGGACGTTGGGCAGGCCCTACAGGTTGGAGACGGGGGGCCTTGATGTCGTGCGGGGCCACGTAGATGAAGTTGTCGAGGCCGATGTTGGTACGGGCGAGTTGCGCGTTGGTGTCACTCTAGCTCGGCGGTCAGGGTCAGGGCCAACGCTTGCTGGCGGCCCCGCCCCTGGTCGGTGATGTCGGAGGCGGACAGCAGCACCCTGCGGGGCCTGCCCATCCGGCGGCGCTGGGCTGAAGAACCGGAACGAAACCCAGTGGCTACATTCGGCTTCCCGTAGGCCCCTCCCCCGTTCCATGCTCCTGACGCTCACCACCACCCATTCGCCCGCCACCGACCTCGGCTACCTGCTGCACAAAAACCCCGCCCGCCTGCAAAGCGTGGAAGTGGCCGGCGGCCTGGCCCACGTCTTCTACCCCGAAGCCACGGCCGAA
>JANXUO010000248.1 GCA_025356245.1 Hymenobacter sp. | reverse complement strand
CGATGCGATGGAGGACTAAAGTCCGCTTTATTTGTTACCCAGAGCCGCGTCGGTCCCCGACACGGCTCTTTTTTTAGCCTAACCTGTAGTTGATGCCTGCACCTGCTTCCACTTCTTCCATTGTTGTCATTGGTGCGGGCTTCGCGGGGCTGGCTGCGGCCACCACGCTGGCCCAGGCCGGGCACCGCGTCACGCTGCTCGAAAAAAATGACGGTCCCGGCGGGCGCGCCCGCGTGTTTCGGGCCGAGGGTTTCACCTTCGATATGGGGCCGAGCTGGTACTGGATGCCCGACGTCTTCGAGAAATACTTTGCTCGCTTCGGCAAAAAAGTAGCCGACTACTACGAGCTGCAACGCCTCGACCCGTCGTACCAGGTCGTCTTCAAAGGCCCCGAAGCGGTGGATATTCCGGCCGGCATGGCTGAGCTACGCGCCCTGTTCGAGCAAATGGAGCCGGGCAGTGCCGCCCGGTTGGATGCGTTTTTGAAGGAAGCGGCTTATAAGTACGAGGTTGGCATCAATAAATTCGTGCACCTGCCAGGTCGCTCGTTGCTGGAGTTCATGGATTGGGAGGTCGTCAGCGGCGCTTTTCGGCTCGATTTGCTGCAAAGTATGCACACCCACGTCGCCAAATTTTTCAAAAACCCCCGGTTGCAGGAGTTGGTAGAGTTTCCAACGCTGTTCTTGGGTGCCACGCCCCAGAACACGCCCGCGCTGTATTCGATGATGACCTACGCCGACCTCGTGCTGGGCACTTGGTACCCCAAGGGCGGAATGCACAAAATCGTGGAAGGCATGGTGCGCTTGGCCGAGGATTTGGGCGTTGAAATAAAATACAACCAAGAAGTTACCGAAATACGGGTAGCCAATGGGCGCGCCACGGGCGTAGCCACCGCCACGGCCTTTTACCCGGCCGCCGCCGTGGTGGCCGGGGCCGACTACCACCACATCGAGCAGCAGGTGCTGGCTCCTGAATACCGCCACTACACCCCCGAATACTGGGACAGCCGCACGATGGCCCCGTCGTCGTTGTTGTTTTACGTGGGCCTCAACCGTAAGCTGGCCAACCTGCGCCACCACAACCTTTTTTTTGACGAGGACTTTACCCAGCACGCCGTCGAGATTTACGAGCAGCCGCAGTGGCCCACGCGCCCGCTCTTTTACGCCTCGGTGCCCAGCAAAACCGACCCCACCGTGGCCCCCGATGGCCACGAAAACCTGTTCCTGCTCATTCCCGTGGCCCACAGCCTCGACGACGCCGAAGCCACCCGCGCCCGCTACTACAACCTGCTGATGGACCGCCTTGAAAAGCACTGCGGCCACCCCGTGCGCGAGGCTGTGGTGTACAGCCGCAGCTACGCCCACCGCGACTTTGCCGCCGACTACCACAGCTACAAAGGCAACGCCTACGGCCTGGCCAACACCCTCAAGCAGACGGCCATCTTCAAGCCCACGCTCAAAAGCAAAAAGGTCAGCAACCTTTACTTTACGGGCCAGCTCACCGTGCCTGGCCCCGGCGTGCCGCCCTCGCTCATTTCGGGCCAGGTAGTGGCGGGCGAGTTATTAAAGGAGTTGAGTTAAACTAATGAAGAATGGACCAAGTAAAACTATTCACCGACACCAGCCTGGCGTGTAGTAAGCTCATTACTAAGCGCTACAGTACGTCGTTTACGCTTGGTATTCGAACGCTCGACCCGGCTTTGCACCTGCCGGTGTATGCCGTGTATGGCTTTGTGCGATGGGCCGACGAGATTGTGGATACCTTCCACGACCATAACCGGGCCGAGCTGCTGGCCGATTTTGAGCGGCAGACCTACGACGCAATCGAGCGTGGCTTCAGCCTCAATCCGGTGCTGCACAGCTTTGCGCAAGTAGTGCGCGAATACGCTATTGACCGGGAGTTTATTGCGGCGTTTCTGCACAGCATGGCCCTCGATTTGGAAGACCAGCACTACCACCCTGGCTTGTACGAAGAATACATTTACGGCTCGGCCGAAGTGGTGGGATTGATGTGCCTGCGCATTTTTTGCCGGGGCGATGCCGCTGCTTTTGAACGCCTGCGCGAGCCGGCGCGACGGCTGGGAGCCGCTTTTCAAAAGGTTAATTTCCTGCGCGATATTCGTTCCGATTTTGAGGACCGCGGCCGGGTATATTTTCCTGGCGTGGTGTATCAGCATTTTAACGACGTTAAAAAAGCGGAAATCGAGGCCGATATAAAAGCCGATTTTGAGGCCGGCTACGCTGGTATTCAGCAGCTGCCGCGCGCCGCCAAATTGGGCGTTTACCTGGCTTATGTTTACTACCTGAAACTGTTTTACAAAATCCGCCAGCTGCCCGCAGCCCGTATTTTGGGCGAGCGGGTGCGGGTGCCGGACAATACCAAGCTGCTGCTACTGCTGGGCTCGTGGTTTCGTTACCGCCTGGCCCGAATTTAGCTTTTAACGCTGCGCGTAACCTGGCTGCACATCGGTGGCCGCGGCTCGTCATTATATTGCCCATGCTTTCAGCAGCATTGTTGTTTTTTGCGTACCTGAGTGCGCCGGTCACGGTCGGCTACACTTTTCTCATTGCGCCGCCGGCCGAAGCGGTTACGGTTGCTCATCCGCATTTTATGTCCCCATCCTCTGAGCTGAACCCGGCGGCGTTGCGCCGCCATTACCAAAAGTCGGCCACCGACAAAACGGCGGGCGAGGCGTTTTACAACTTGCTGGCCGATTACGCAGGTACCGACGCGCTGGTGCTGGGCTACAAAGGGGCGTCGCTGGCCATTCGGGCCCGCGATGCTTCCATGTTCAGCAAGCTCACCTACGTGCAGGATGCCGCCAAAGCGTTCGACCAAGCCGTAGACCTCGACCCCAAAAATCCCGAAATTCGCTTCCTGCGCTTTTCCATCGAGAGCAACCTGCCGCCGTTTTTGGGCATGAGCAAGCACGTGGACGAAGACAAGGCCTTGCTGCTGCAAGCGGCCCTGACCCACCCCAAATCGGGCCTCGATGCGGAGTCTTTCGGGGCCGTGCGTGGCTTTTTGGTGTCTCGCGGCCATGTGAGCGAGGCCGACGCTGCCCGCCTGGGCCAGATGCAGGAATAGCATCCAACGCACCGCGAGGGAGGCAATAACCGCGCTTTAGGCCCGAATTTTACAACTTTGCCCGGCCCTTTACGGTTAGCCCTTTCGTATGCCGCCTTTGTCGCTTCACGTTCGCATCGACCCCAACTCCGGCTTTTGCTTTGGGGTCATCTACGCCATTCAAATGGCTGAGGACCTGCTTGATGAGCAGGGATACCTGTATTGCCTGGGCGACATTGTGCATAACGACGAGGAAGTGCAGCGCTTGCAGCGGCGCGGCCTGCGCATCATCGACCACGAAACCCTGGCGGGCTTGCGCGACGAGGCCGTCCTGATTCGGGCCCACGGCGAGCCGCCCGCCACCTACCAGTTGGCCCTGCAAAACAACCTGACGCTCGTAGATGCCTCGTGCCCGGTAGTATTAAAGCTGCAAAATCGCATCAAAACCAGCTACGACAAGCAGGAGAAAATTTTTATCTACGGAAAGCACGGTCACGCCGAAGTGCTGGGCCTGCTGGGCCAAACCAGCAACAACGCCGTCGTATTCGAGAGCCTGCCGGAGCTGCTGGCCCACGACTTGCCGCCGCGCATCACGCTCTACAGTCAAACCACCAAAAGCACCGACAGCTTTTACCGCATTAAAAACGAGTTGGAAACGCGGGGCTACGAAATAAACGCCAACGACACCATTTGCCGGCAGGTAAGCAACCGCGACAAAGACCTGCGCCGCTTTGCCGCGCAGTACGACCAGATTGTGTTTGTGTCGGGCACCAAAAGCTCCAACGGTAAAGTGCTTTACCAAGTGTGCAAAGACACCAACCTCGCCACGCATTTCATTTCCAACGTAGCCGAAATCGATGCTTCCTTGTTTCAACCGGGGCAGTCGGTGGGCATTTGCGGGGCCACCAGTACGCCCATGTGGCTGATGGAGGAAGTACGTGCCCGTTTGGAGTCGTTTTAATGCCAATTTTATCAACTGCTGGCGGTGGCAGTATAATCTTTATGCGGCTTTTATTTAATTAAAAATCAGCGTGACTCCAGTTTTAATCAGCCAGGCGCACCGCGTAAAGCCCGCCCCTTTGGCGGGTAAAGGTGTGCTGATAGCCGCCCTGATAATGAGTTGCTGGGTGTTGCTGCTAGGATTTCTGTTGGGTAATTATCTTCCCGATTGGCATTCACCCGCGCCCTATTTATTTGTGTTGTTGCAAACGCATTTGTACACCGGGTTATTTATTACGGCGCACGATGCGATGCACGGGGTGGTAAGCAAAAACCGGAAGCTAAATAATGCCATCGGCACCGTTGCGGCGCTGTTGTTTGCTTTTAACAGCTTCCACAACCAACTGCCCAAGCATCATGCCCACCACAACCACGTAGGTACTGCCGACGACCCTGATTTTCACGATGGCCAACACACTAGCTTCGTGCTTTGGCTCTTACGCTTTGCCTGGAATTACGTGAAATGGTGGCAGGTGCTGGGCATGGCCATCACCTATAATATTCTGAAGTTATATTTTCCGGTCGAAAACGTAATTGTTTTCTGGATGATACCGGCTATTTTAGCTACGCTGCAATTGTTTTTTTTCGGCACGTATCTGCCGCACCGGGGCGAGCACGAAACGACTAATATTCACCGCTCGCGCAGCCAGTTTCGGCACCATGCCTGGGCGTTTATTAGTTGTTATTTTTTTGGCTATCACTACGAGCACCACGACCAACCTTATCTGCCTTGGTGGCGGCTGTGGCAAGCTAAGGCCATGAGTGAGCTGGTGAGTGAGTAAATTGACGGTCGGGTAGCGTCTGCTAACAATCGGGTAACCAATAACTCACTCATTCGCCCATTGTTAGTGCACGCCGTTGGTTTTCTTGCAGCAGTCGGGCAGGCGGTTGTATGATTTTGCGTCCGCAGTTTGGTCGTCGGCGTCGTAGCCGGTTTTTTGCACGGCGGCGCGGAGGGCCGCGGGCGTGGTTTTTTCGGTACGGTAGCTGACGGTGAGCATTTGACTAGCTACGTCGAGCGTGGCGCTTTGGACCCCCTTTTCGTAGGCCAGGCTTTTTTCGATGCGGGCCTTGCACATATCGCAAACGGCCGATGTTTTAAATTTAACGGTTTCGGTGCCTTTGGCGGGGGGCGTTTGGGCACTTGCGTGGCTTAGGCTACACAGCGTCAGGACGGTAGCGAGCAGGAATTTCATGGCACGTAAGATTTTGGCAGGTTATGGAATGCGGTACCGTAGGCCGGCGTAGGTGAGCCGGCCAAAAACCGGACCCCACACCATGGCCGCATCAAATGTCGGGCCGAAGGGGTCGGCGGCGCCGTCAATCGGGTTGGGTTGTCGGTAAGTGGTGAGGTTTTCGACGCCTGCATAAACTTCGAGGCGCTTGAAGGCGCGGGTGACCTGGGCGTTGAGCAGGGCGTAGCGGGGTGTGAGCGTGGGCTCGTACACTTGCCCGGTGCCGTGCTGATGCTCGGCTCCAACGTGCGCCAGGGGGCGCGGGCCGAACCACTGCACCGTAAAATCGGCCCGCCATTTATCGAAGGGCGTGGCATAAGCCAGGTTAAGAAACGCTCGGTGCTGTGTGGTGAGCGGCTTGGGCAGCAGGTCGGTTTCGTAGGTCGTGCGGACGTCCAGGTATTTGTAGGCGGCCTTTATCTGCAGGTTTTTGAGGGGCTCAACCTGCACTTCGGCCTGTAGGCTGCGGGCAAACGAGCGCCCGCCGGGGACAAGGTTGTCGAGGACAAGCAACGCCGGCGCTGTGTACATGTCAGCCACCAGTTGGTTGCGGAATTCGGTGTGGTAATAGTCGGCCACCACCGTGGCGGTGCGGCCGCCCAGCCGGAAGTATTGGGTGAAGCTGCCGCCCAGGTTCCAGGTTTTTTCGGGCCGCAGGCTGGGGGCGATGACGAACTCGCGGGCGCTGGCCAGCACGGCGGCGTTGTCGGCAATGGGGTTGGGGGTGCGAAAGCCGCTGCCCGCCGAGAGCCGAAAAATTGAGTTTTCGGTGGCGTCGTACTTCAAATTGAAGCGCGGCGTGAGCTGCCCGCCGTACAGGTTGTGGTAGTCGGCCCGCAGGCCCATCACCACGGTCAGGTTGCGGGCGTTTTGGTAGCTGTACTCGGCAAAGGCGCCGGGCACCAACTCGCGGCGGTTGCGGTGCTGCTTGGCAATGGTTTGCTCGGGTGTTTCGATGGCGTAGCTGCGGCCATCGCTGAAAAACTCCTGAAAGTCGTCGTACAAAAAGCTCAGACCGGTGCGGTAGGTGTGAGCGGTATTGTTCAACACGCTCTGAAACAGCAGGGTGGCCTGGGCGGTGCGCTGGGTGCCGTCGTAGCGGCGGGCGGTGCGTTGGGGAGCCCCGTCGTTGTAGCCGAAGGAGTAGGCTGAGTTGAAATCGTGGTGCGTGCCGGTTAGCAGCAGGCCCAGGCTTTGGAAGGGGCGCGTGGGCCAGGTGTAGGAGGTTTTGGCGTAGCCGGTATAGCGGCGGGTGGCCTGGGTGGTGCCGTAGGCGCGGCTGTATGCATCAGCGCTGCCATCGTCGCGAAACGCAAGCTGGCCGCCCTGCCGGGCTTCGTGCAGGGCGCCGAGGCCTACCTCGTTCACCAAGCCCTTGCTGCCCTTGTACTTCCATTTGTTGAAGGCGTTGAGCTGGGTGGCCAGCGGCAGGTCGAGGAAGCCGTCGGCGTTGCGGTCGGCGCGATTGCCGAGGTGGTCGGTGTGGAGCAGCAGCACGGTGCTCCATTTAGGCGAGAGGCGGGCCGACGCGTTCAG
>JANXUO010000240.1 GCA_025356245.1 Hymenobacter sp. | reverse complement strand
ACACGGCCGGGAAAGTCACCAACGCCGAGTTGGTGGTAGCCGTGGTGCCCAGCGAGGGCACTACCTGCGTTTGGGTGGACGTGTTGGCCCCCGATACCGTGAGCGTAACCGTAACGGCACCCAGCGCCGCCGTGCCGGCATTGCGCACCAGGGCGCGAATATCGACCGGCGTGCCGGCGGGCGAAATCAGCTTGCCGTAGCCGTAGATGATTTGTACTGCCGCGTCGCTGGTCACCGGGATGGTGAAGCCGTAGGTGCGGCCAGCCGTGGGCGGCTGCGTCACGCGCACGTTGTGGGCGTTGCCAGTGTAAGGGGCCGACACAAAAGTCGTTTGGGCCCAGGGCGTAGCCGAAGATTTGGTGCCCAGAATAACCGACGCCGAAGTCGAGCCTTTGATGCCCACCGTCACAAACTTGGGAAAGTCATCGGCCACGGCACCAACAATGGCGGCATCGTACACGAAGTCGATGCTGTTGTTGATTTCGTACAGCTTCACCTGGAAGGAGATATTGGCGTACTGCGTGCCCACCAAAACCGGCGTAGCGGGCGGCGCCGGGCTGTTGAACCGGGGCTTGTCGCTCACGTTTTTCCATTGAATGGTGCAAATCCGGTTGGGGGCAGTGCCCGTGGTGGCCACCCGGTACTCGGTGCCGCCCGCCGAACCAGCTATCAGGTCCTGGTTGAAGGGCATCAACAGGTTCTGGTCGGGGCCAGCTACGGTGCCATTTGTTGTCGATTGGGCATGGTCGGTGTACGCCGGGCCGGCAATGGCCGTGGCTCCCAGCTTCACAAAGCCGTTGGTGTTAAGCACAAACTGGGTAAAGTTGGCGCCGTTGTACCGAAACGTAAAGCCGATAGACTGTACTGTCGAGTTAGCGTCGTCGGTATTGGCCGTGGCAATAGCCGTGCCGGTGCCGCCCAGGTCAGTGTAGGTGCCTTGGGTGTTGGTGACGTTGGCGGCCGTGTAGCCGAGTTGGGCTTGGGCGGTGCCAACGGCAGCAGCTGCAAGCAGCGCCGTCAGGCCCAGGTTGCGGAGCCGGCGGGTCAGCCCTGCGTCGCGGTAAGAATGGGTCATGGGATGGGGAAATTGGGGTGGTTAAAAGAGTAGAAAAGGGTTGAAATCAACCTGAGCTTGTTGCTTCCGGTCGCTTTTTTGAAGGCGGCCAGTAGCTTTGAGGATGTAAGTTGCTAAATTTCTGGCAAACCTGCGGCAAAACGTCTTGGCATCGCACCAGCGGCAAAGCTAAAAAATGCGCCCGGTTTTCGCACAACTTGTTGCTGACAAATTATTTACTGGTTAATGACGTTTCTGCCTTCCGCCGCTGGCGATGCTGCTACTTCGTTGCGCGTGGGCCTGCTGGGCGCAGGGCGCGTGGCCGCGCACCTCGCCCCGGCCCTGCTGGGCGCAGGCCACCGCCTGGCCTTTGTGTGGAGTCGGCGCGTGGCCGCCGCGCAGGCGTTGGCCGCCGGACTTTCCGGCCCGGCCGTACCGGTGCTGGCCACGCTCACGGCCCCGCTGCCCCAAGCCGACATTTACCTGCTGGCCCTGCCCGACGCCGCCCTGCCCACCGTGCTGGCGGCCGTGCCCTGGCCGGCGGGGGCGCTGGTAGCCCATCTGGCCGGGGCTGTGGGCCTCGATGTATTTGCGAACACTCCGAACGTGCGCGGCGGGGTGTTTTATCCGCTGCAAAGCTTCAGCCCCGGCCGCACCATTGCCTGGCCCACGGTACCGCTGCTCATCGAAGCCCCGGTTACCCCCACTGGCCCCGAGCCCGCAGCCCGTGCCGTGCTACTGGCCTTGGCGCACAGCATCAGCCCGCTGGTGCACGAGTTGGCCTCGGCCGAACGGCTGCGGCTGCACGTAGCGGCGGTGTTCGCCAACAACTTCACCAACCACCTCCTGGGCATTGCCAATGCCTTGCTCGCCGAAGCTTGCCTGCCGCCGCAGTTGCTAGCTCCGCTCATCCTCGAAACCGTGGCCAAGGCTGGCAGCCAACCGCCGTTTACTGCCCAAACCGGCCCGGCTGTGCGCCACGATGCGCCCACGCTGGCTGCTCACCGGGCGGCCCTCGCGGGCCACCCATCCTGGTTGGCAACCTACAATCAGCTCACCGACAGCATCCAGTTGCAAGCCCAGTCCTAGTCCGGAGCCGAGGAACGCCCGGTGGCCCCGCCACCAACCACCTGCTAACCACCAGAAACTCCGCGGTTGCCTCGGCTAGCTCCGACAGCTTGGCCCCCCGCGCCGGGCGGGCTACCTTTGTGCCCCGGTTGCCGGGCCAAGGCCTGCAGCAGCTACCACGGCCCCAAAACCGGCCCCACCGCGCCCGTTGGCCGGTTTCTCACGCTTCCCGACGCAATGTCTGCCACCACTATATTATTCCAGTTTCAGGACGGACAACCTGCCCAAACCCACGTGGCCGCCGCCGGCGAATCGGTGCTGGACGTAGCCCTCAACAACGGTATCCAGCTTCAGCACAACTGCGGCGGCGTATGCGGCTGCAGCACCTGCCATGTGTACGTGGACAAAGGCGCTGAGGCGCTACCCGAAATTTCCGAAAAGGAAGAAGACTTCATCGACCGGGCCGTTGACCCGCGCATCACCTCGCGCCTGGCCTGCCAGTGCGTAATACACAGCGGCTTGCAACTTACCGTTACCATTCCCCCCCAAAATTTCCTGGGTCACTGATTTCTTTGGTCATGGGTCGAAAAAATATTCCTACTGAATACCAAAGTGTTTGAACGCCACGCCCGCCAGAATCTTAATTCATAACACCCAACTCATAATTCAAAAAAAGCCGTGTCTCACTTTGAATTGCCCATTGAATGGGCCGACCACGAGGACGTGGCGATGGCGCTCTACGAAAAATTTGGCAACGATTTTACAGAAGCCAAAATTTACCGCATTCGCTTTACTGACTTGATTGATTGGATATTGTCGCTCCCGCATTTTGTGGGTACCCGCGAGCAGGCCAACGAAGGCCACCTCGAACAGATTCAGGCTAAGTGGGTGTACGAATGGCGCGATAACCAGTAGTTGCTGCCTAACCCCCGGCCCGAGGCTTGCGTAAGTTTCCCCGAAATGCTCCTTTCCACGCATTTTGGGCGTTCCGGCCACCCTTTTCATTGGCCGACCTTTCCCAACAACCTCTACCCAATGAAAACCGGCACCGTCAAATTCTTTAACAACGAAAAAGGCTACGGCTTCATCACTGATGATGCAAGCCACGAAGATTTTTTCGTTCACATCACTGCCCTCAACGGGGCCGAGTTGCACCAAAACGAACGGGTGGAGTTCGAAACTCAGGAAGGGCGCAAGGGCATCAACGCCGTGAACGTGCGCAAAATCGCTGAAATATAAGCCTCTACCCAGTCACTTTCATCTATTAAAAAGCCTTTCCTCACCCGGAAAGGCTTTTTTACGCCCGGCGCGGCCCGCGATTTTCGCCCGACCTTTGCTTTCCAATCCGGTTGTTATGCCTCCTTTTTTGCCTGCTGTTGCGCCCGATGCGCCCGCCCCCGGCGGCCTGGCCAGCGCGGTATCCCGGCTGGTGCGCTGGCCCAACTTGGCCATCATGCTGCTCACGCTCGCGCTGGTGCGGGCGCGACTGCTGCTGCCAGAGCTGCCAATCAGTCAAGCAATTCTGAACCAATCGTTTGGACTGCTGGTACTGGCTGCCCTGCTAGTGGCGGCGGCCGGCTACATCATCAACGACTATTACGACGTCAAGATTGACGCCATCAACCGGCCCGACCGGCTGGTGGTGGGCCGGGTGCTACGCCGCCGCAAAGCCATGCTGGCGCACGTGCTACTGAGCGCCGTCGGGGTGTTGTTGGCCGGGTGGCTGCACCCCGTGCTAGGGGCTGTCACGCTGGGCACGGCGCTGTTACTATGGGGGTATTCAGCCCGCTTTAAGTGCATTGCTTTGGTGGGTAATGTCAGCATTGCCACCCTCACAGCGGCGCTGGTGCTGCTGCCCGAGCTGCAGTGGCAACTAGCGCACCATCCGGCCAATAGCGCAGTGTGGCCCTACGCGCTGGCGGCTTTTTTACTCACGCTGGTGCGTGAAATAGTTAAGGATGTTGAAGATATGCATGGCGATGCCCAGCACGGCTGCCGCACCCTGCCGCTGGTGTGGGGCGTGGCCCGCAGCAAGTGGGTGGCCGGCACTTTCGTTGCCTGCCTGGCGCTGCTCACCGCCGGAGCCACCGGGCACTTGTTGCTCGAAGAGCATTGGCCCCTAGGCCTCTGGCTATTATTGCTCGTGTTGCTCCCCCTGGCGCTGCTGAGCCGCCTCCTCATTCGCGCCGACCGTCGTCAGCATTTTCGGCACCTTAGCGCTTGGTGCAAGGCCATTATGCTGGCGGGAGTGTTAAGCATGGCCTTAGTTACGCTGTGAGCAGTACCGAAATGCGATTTTTTTTTAATTTGGATATTTACATACTCAAAATCATTAATTAAAATATGAAAACTTATCGTCACCTTTTCTTCGACCTCGACCATACCCTGTGGGATTTTGAACGCAACGCCGACGAAACATTGCGCACCCTATTTGAGCGCCACGATTTAGAGCGTTACGGCACGTTCACAGTCGAGGAGTTTATTGCCCGCTATCAGGACATCAACCATGCCCTGTGGCGGCTTTACCAGGCCAATAAAATTACCCAGCAGCAACTGCGAGCCACTCGCTTCGTGCGCACCCTCAGCCGTTTGGGCGTACCCGAGCACGAAGTGCCGGCCGAAATATCGGAGCAGTTTACTGAAATTCTGCCCCAGAAAAAAGCCGTGTTTCCGCACACCCACGAAACACTGAATTATTTGCAAACTAAATACGAGTTGCACTTGATAACCAACGGCTTCAACGATGTTCAATACCGCAAGCTGGAGTCGTCAGACCTGACCAAATACTTCGGTCAAATCGTTACGTCCGAACACAGCGGATGCCTCAAGCCTGACCCCCAAATGTTTGCCCACGCCCTGAAAGCTGCCGGGGCCACCGCCGCCGAGAGCCTGATGGTCGGCGACAACCTCGAATGCGACGTGCTGGGGGCCTTCAACGCGGGCATCGACCAGGTGTATTTCAACCCTGCCCGCCGTCGGCACTTTGCCCAAACCACTTACGAAATAGCTTCCCTGGCCGAATTGCGCGAATTTTTATAGGCCGCGAGGTTGCGCAGGTTGTCAATCTGTACTACCTCCGCTATCCAGCTCGTGGCCTCCCCTGAAAACCCGCGCCACGGCCACGCCCGTCCCGTTACCTTTACCCCATCCCACGCAACACCGAACCCTAACTGTCATGGCCAACGGCTTTTTTAACGTCCCCAAACCCATCAACGAGCCGGTGAAAGGCTACGCGCCCGGCTCGCCCGAACGCGCTGAGCTACAGGCCGAATTAGTCCGGCTGAAGAACCATCAGGTCGACATTCCCATGCACATCGGCGGAGCTGAAATCCGCACCGGTAAAACCCAGCGCATCAGCCCCCCGCACGACCATCAGCGCACCCTCGGCCACTTTCACGCCGGTAGTAAGGAGCACGTTTCGCAGGCTATTGATGCGGCCCTCGCCGCCCGTCCGCTGTGGTCGGAGATGCCCTGGGAGCACCGTGCGGCCATTTTTCTTAAAGCCGCCGATTTGCTGGCTGGCCCCTACCGTGCCCGCCTCAACGCCGCTACCATGCTGGGGCAGAGCAAGAACGCCTTCCAGGCCGAGATTGACGCCGCCTGTGAGCTGATTGATTTTTTCCGCTTCAACGTCCAGTTCATGCAGGAGCTCTACGGCCAACAGCCCGAAAGCCTGCCCGGCATGTGGAACCGCCTCGAACACCGGCCCTTAGAGGGCTTTGTGTTTGCCCTCACCCCGTTCAACTTCACGTCCATTGCGGGCAACCTGCCCTCGTCGGCTGCCATGATGGGCAACGTGGTAGTTTGGAAACCAGCCAACACCCAAATCTATTCGGCGCAGGTGCTGATGGAATTGTTTCGGGAGGCCGGCGTACCGGCGGGCGTCATCAACCTCGTGTACGTCAGTGGCCCCACGGCTGGCGAGGTCATCTTCGCCCACCCCGACTTTGCGGGCATCCACTTCACGGGCTCGACGGGCGTGTTTCAGGATATTTGGAAAACCATCGGCCAAAACATCGCCGGGTACAAAACCTACCCCCGCATCGTGGGCGAAACCGGCGGCAAAGACTTCATCCTGGCCCACCCTTCGGCCCACGCCAAGGCCGTAGCCGTCGGCATGACGCGCGGTGCTTTCGAGTACCAGGGCCAGAAATGCTCGGCCGCCTCGCGGGTGTACCTGCCCAGCAACCTGGCCGACGAAATTCTGGGCTACGTGAAAGAAGACCTTGCTTCCTTCAAAATGGGTGATGCCGAAGACTTTGGCAATTTCATAAACGCCGTCATCGACGAACGCTCTTTCGATAAACTCGCCAAGTACATCGACGCAGCCCATGCCGACCCGAACGCCGAAATCATCGCAGGCGGCACCTACGACAAAGCCAAGGGCTACTTCGTGGCCCCTACCGTCATCGTCACCAAAAACCCGAAGTATGTGACCATGTGCGACGAGCTTTTCGGCCCCGTTCTCACGGTGTACATCTACGATGCCGCCGATTTCGACACCGCCCTCACCCTCGTCGATACCACGTCGCCCTACGCCCTCACCGGCGCCATCTTTGCCCAAGACCGTTACGCCATCGACCTGGCTACCAAGCGTCTGGCAAACGCTGCCGGCAATTTTTACATCAACGACAAGCCCACTGGAGCGGTAGTAGGGCAGCAGCCCTTCGGCGGCGCCCGCGCCTCCGGCACAAACGACAAGGCCGGCTCCATTCTCAACTTGCTGCGCTGGGTGTCGCCCCGCGCCATCAAGGAAACCTTCGTGCCCGTGTTAGATTACCGCTACCCCTTCCTCGGCAGCGAGCCAGCCGAAGATTTGAACCGCGACAAAGGCTTGTAGGCAAAAACGGCCCGCATCGAACGATGCGGGCCGTTTTTATTGTTCATCCGCCTGGCCTTTGTAATCAGGGTCTTCGGAGTCATAACGAATAATCATCTGTGCCACGCCCGTATCCTCGTAAATATCGCTCATTTGTAATACGACATTTAACTCCAGCAACGGTATTTCGTCTGTAAAAAGCACCAGCGCTGTAAAGGCCCAGATGTCGTTGGCTTCGCGCCGGTACCACTCCACCGAGCAGGTCGTCTGCGATACCAGCAGGTAATGCTTCAGCGAAGGCAACTGCTTGTACTGGTTAAATTTCCAGGTTCGGTCGTGGCTTTCGGTGGATTTCGACAGCACTTCAATCAAAAGTATCGGCTCCCGAATGATGCGCTCGGCCCGCAAATCGGCGGAGGCACATGTAACGGCCACATCGGGATAGTTGTAATATTGTCCTTCCCTGACAGCCAACTGCACATTTTCGGCCACAACTTTACACTTTTTACCGCGCAACCCTTGTCGCAAAGCAAATGCGGCGTTGAGAATAATTGTATTGTGGCGTATCGTACCGCCTGCCATCGCAAACACTTCCCCGTCGTAAAACTCGTGCCGCACGCCGCTGCGTTCCTCGAACTCCATGTATTCCTGCACCGTGTAGCGGCGGGGTTGTAGTTCGGCCTGTCCCATAAAAATCGGCTTGGTTGAAGGGCCCAAAGATACGTCGTTCGGGGAGGCCCTGCACCCGCCGTTGCGGCGCAAACTAGCGGGCGCTACCTTTGCTAGCCAGTGCCCAAACTGGCCGGACTTTACCGTTTGACTATTATGCTATTAGCCGTTTTGCCTACCGCTTACCAGCCCTCCGATTACCTGCCCATTATTATCCAGTTTGGGTTGGCGCTGGCCTTTGTAGCGTTTTCCATGATTGCCTCGCACCTCATCGGCCCGCGCCGCGAGAGCAAGGTGAAAGATGCGGCGTTTGAATGCGGCATCGAGAGCGTCGGCAATGCCCGTACGCCCATCTCTGTCAAGTACTTTCTCACGGCCATTCTGTTTGTGCTGTTTGATGTAGAGGTTATTTTCATGTATCCCTGGGCCGTCAACTTCCGGCAACTGGGCAAGGGCGGCTTCATCGAGATGGTGATTTTCCTGGCTTTGCTGCTGGCGGGCTTTGGGTACGTCATCAAAAAGGGCATTTTGCGCTGGAATGAAGCGCCCGGCATCCAAACTTTCGCCCCTCGTCCGGTGTTAGAAACCCGGCCTGAACCAGCTGTTCTGGCCGCTTAACTCGCTATTACACTCATGGTTGATACTCGTGTTCCAGAAATAAAGGCGGTTCCCGCTCCCGAAGGGGTCGAAGGGGCCGGTTTCTTCGCCACCTCGCTCGAGAAGGTAGTCGGCATGGCTCGCGCTAACTCGCTGTGGCCCTTGCCTTTTGCTACCTCCTGCTGCGGCATTGAGTTCATGGCCACCATGGGTTCACACTACGACATTTCGCGTTTTGGCTCCGAGCGACCCAGCTTCTCGCCCCGGCAAGCTGATTTGCTGATGGTGATGGGCACCATCGCCAAAAAAATGGCTCCCATCGTGAAGCAAGTGTACGAGCAAATGGCAGAACCCCGCTGGGTGCTGGCGATGGGTGCTTGCGCCTGTTCGGGGGGCATATTCGATTCATACTCAGTGCTGCAAGGAATTGACCGCATCATTCCGGTCGATGTGTACGTGCCCGGCTGCCCGCCTCGCCCCGAGCAGGTAATTGACGGCCTGATGCGCGTGCAGGACCTGGCCCGCAACGAAAGCATGCGCCGCCGCAACTCGCCCGAATACCAGGCCCTGCTGGCCTCTTACGACATTAAATAATTTAGCTGTTAGCCTTTAGCTGTCAGCTGTTAGCTTCTTGCCCGAAGCAAAGCGGTTTTCGGCCCCATCAAAGCTAACAGCCATCAACTACTGGCCGCTTAAAGGCCACAGCTAAAGGCTTCCGTAATGGCTCCTGAAACTCCCCCGGCCGCCGTGGCCGAAGACCCTACCAAAGCCCAAAACGCCCTCGTGCTGGCGCTGCTGCATCGGCTCTTTGAGGCAGACAGCTTCACCGACGTAGCCGAGCCCTACGGCCTGCTCACGGCTACCACCACCCGCGAGAAAATTCACGGCATCATCGCCGGCCTGCAACAGGATGAGGAACTCAAGCTCCACTTCCTTACCACGTTGTGCGGCATTCACTACCCCGACCAGCTCAATCGGGAACTGGGCGTGATTTACCACCTGCACAGCTTGGTTCACAACATCCGGCTGCGCCTGAAAATCTTTTTTCCCATCGCCGACCCAGTGGTGCCCACCATCTCCGATATTTACTCGGCGGCTAACTGGCTGGAGCGCGAAACCTATGATTTTTACGGTGTTATCTTCAGCGGCCACCCCAACCTTATCCGCATCCTGAACGTGGAGGACATGGATTACCACCCCATGCGCAAGGAGTATCCGGTGGAAGACGGTACCCGCGAAGACAAAACCGACCTGTTTTTTGGCCGTTAGGCCCATTCCCTCGTTTCGCTAATCTGCTCATTGTTATGGCTATCGACGCGCTCGAAGGCACTCGCCAAATCACCGAAGAGGCTCGCGCCCAGCGCCACGACCAGCTCGTGCCTACCCTCAACGATTTTAGTCAGGAACTAACCACTCTTAACCTGGGGCCAACGCACCCCGCTACGCACGGCATCTTCCAGAATATCCTGCAGATGGACGGCGAGCGCATCGTGTCGGGCGTGCCCACCATCGGCTACATTCACCGGGCTTTTGAGAAGATTGCCGAGCGGCGGCCCTTCTACCAAATCACCACTCTCACCGACCGGATGAACTATTGTTCATCGCCCATCAACAACCTGGGCTGGCACATGACGGTAGAGAAGCTGCTGGGCGTCACCGTCCCCAAACGAGCTCAGTACATTCGAGTGATTATGATGGAGTTGGCCCGAATTTCGGACCACCTCATCTGTAACTCCATATTGGGTGTGGACACGGGTGCTTTCACCGGTTTCCTCTACCTCTTTCAGGAGCGGGAGAAGATTTACGAGATTTACGAAGAAGTTTGCGGCGCCCGTCTCACCACCAACATGGGCCGCGTAGGCGGCATGGAGCGCGACCTGACACCCGTGGCCCTCGAAAAACTGCGCAAATGGCTCAAGGAATTCCCGGCCGTCATGCGCGAGTTTGAAGTACTGTTCAATCGCAACCGAATTTTTATGGACCGCGTGGTGAACGTCGGCCCCATCTCGGCTGAAAAGGCGCTCAACTACGGTTTCACCGGCCCCAACCTGCGGGCCGCCGGCGTCGATTACGATGTGCGGGTGATGAATCCGTATTCGAGCTACGAGGATTTCGAGTTCGACATACCCGTTGGTACTAAAGGTGATACCTACGACCGGTTCATCGTTCGCAACGAGGAAATCTGGCAGAGCCTCCGCATCATCAACCAAGCCCTCGAAAACCTGCCCGAAGGCCCTTTCCACGCTGACGCGCCGCACTTTTACCTGCCCCCCAAGGAGGCTGTGTACAAGAGCATGGAGGCCCTGATTTATCACTTCAAAATCGTGATGGGCGAGATTGACGCACCCGTCGGCGAGGTCTATCACGCTGTGGAGGGCGGCAACGGGGAACTGGGCTATTACCTGGTTTCGGACGGTGGGCGCACGCCCTACCGGCTGCATTTTCGCCGTCCCTGCTTCATCTACTACCAGGCCTACCCCGAAATGGCCGTCGGTACCACGCTGTCGGATGCCATCGTAATTTTGTCTTCCATGAACGTAATTGCCGGCGAGTTGGACGCTTAACTCGCTGCCTATCATGCATCTAACCGAACAAGAATTCGACACCATCCGTGCTTTTTGCAGCACCCGCCCGGTGCTGCGGGCTTATTTGTTTGGTTCGTATGCCCGGGGTGAAGCGGACGAGAGCAGCGACGTTGACTTGCTTTTTGACTTGGACTATGAGCGCCTGGATGCACTTGACTTTCTGCTGTGGCATGAATATCTAGCGGAAAGCCTGCACCACAAGGTTGATGTGGTTTCGGGCCGAAAGCCCAACAGCCCTTTTTTTCAGAACATAGAACCTGATTTACAACTGGTGTATGAAAAGGCCGCATAATGACAGGCAGCGGCTTGAATATACGCTCAAGGCAACCAATCGGTTACTTTGCGAATACCAAGACCTGAAGCGCTTGCCAACCGAGGAGGATGACTTTCGCTACTGGGCTTATGTCAAGCTTGTTGAGGTGATTGGCGAAGCATCATGCAAATTGAGCCACGAGTTCAAGGCTCAACATCCTTCCATTGACTGGCGCAGGATTGAGGCAACCCGGCATATCTTGGTGCATGAGTACGATGTCATTGACGACACCATTTTGTGGCGCATCGTCCGCGACCATGTGCCCGCCTTGCACGACCAAATCAAAACCCTGCTAGACTCGCTTCCCTCATGACTGCTACCGCCCCTCTTCAATTTTCCCTCGCCGCCCAGGCCGAAATCAAGCGCCTGCTCACGCACTACCCGCCCGAGCGCAGCAAGTCGGCACTGCTACCGATTTTGCACATTGCCCAAGCCGAGTTTGGTGGCTGGATAAGCTCGGAGGTACAGGACTTGGTAGCCGAAACACTTGGCATCAAGCCGATTGAGGTGTATGAAGTATCGAGTTTTTACACCATGTACAACCTGAAACTGGTTGGCAAGCACGTACTGGAAATATGCCGTACCGGCCCCTGTATGCTACGCGGCTCCGACGAGTTGACGGAGCAACTGGAGCGCATTACCGGGGCTAAAGTAGGCGGTACTTCGCCCGATGGCAATTTCACGCTCAAAGAGGTGGAGTGCTTGGCTGCTTGCGGCTTTGCCCCCGTTGTCCAAGTACGCGAAAAATATTATGAGCAACTCAACACCCCGGAAGCGGTAGATGCCATGCTTGATGAGTTGCGGAACTTGGTACACCGACCCATTTTGTCGTGGGAGGAGAACGGGCTGCAAAATTCGTTGCAAACCGCCGCTTCAGTGTAGCTGTTTGCAGGGCTGGCTGTTGGCTTTTAGCTGACGGCCCGTAGCTTCTTTAAACTTAAAAATCAAAAAGCTAGCAGCTATTAGCTAACAGCTCAATCAAATGGGACGCAAGCTCTTAACCGAACACATTAACGTCGAAGGCATTGACACCTTCGACGTGTACCGCAAGCACGGCGGCTACCGCTCCGTCGAGAAAGCCATCAAAACCATGACCCCGGACGAGGTAGTGGAAGAGGTGAAGAAGTCGGGCCTGCGCGGGCGCGGCGGCGCGGGCTTCCCGACGGGCATGAAATGGAGCTTTTTGGCCAAGCCCGAGGGCGTGCCGCGCTACTTGGTATGCAACGCCGACGAGAGCGAGCCGGGCACTTTTAAAGACCGGCAGCTGATGACCAAGCTGCCCCACTTGCTCATCGAGGGCATGATTACGAGCAGCTACGCCCTCGGGGCCCGCACCAGCTACATCTACATTCGGGGCGAATTGTTGTACGTGCTGCGGATTCTGGAGAAGGCAGTGGCGGAAGCATATGCGGCAGGTTTTCTGGGCAAGAATATCCTGGGTTCGGGCTACGATTTGGACCTGCACATCCATCCCGGCGCGGGCGCTTACATCTGCGGCGAAGAAACGGCTTTGCTCGAAAGCCTGGAAGGAAAGCGCGGCAACCCGCGCAACAAGCCGCCGTTTCCGGCCGTGTCGGGCCTGTATGCCCGGCCCACGGTGGTGAACAACGTGGAAAGCATTGCCGCCGTGCCGGTTATTGTGAACGAGGGCGGCAACGAGTACGCTAAAATCGGCATCGGCAAAAGCACCGGCACCAAGCTTATTTCGGCCTGCGGACACGTCAAGAATCCTGGCATCTACGAAATTGAGATGGGCGTGCCGGTCGAGGAATTCATTTACTCCGACGAATACTGCGGGGGCATTTGGAAGGGCCGCGAGCTAAAAGCGGTGGTAGCCGGGGGCTCCTCGGTGCCTATTTTGCCCAAAGACCTGATTTTGAAAACCGCCGCCGGTGAGCCCCGCCTCATGACCTACGAGTCGCTCAGCGACGGGGGGTTTGTGACGGGGACCATGCTGGGCTCGGGTGGCTTCATTGCGATGGACGAAACGACGTGCATCGTGAAGAATACCTGGAATTTTTCGCGCTTCTACCACCACGAAAGCTGCGGCCAATGCTCACCCTGCCGCGAAGGCACCGGCTGGCTCGAAAAAGTGCTGCACCGCCTCGAACACGGCCACGGCCAAATGCACGACATCGACCTGATTGTGAACGTGGCCAAGCAAATTGAGGGCAACACCATCTGCCCCCTAGGCGAGGCTGCCGCCTGGCCTGTAACGGCCGCCGTGCGCCACTTCCGCGACGAGTTCGAGTGGCACGTCACGCACCCGCACGAGGCCACCCGGCCGGGTGCGGTGTACCACGGCGGGCTGGTTTTGGCGTAATTTTAGGCTTTCAATTTCGGAGCGCCAAATTGCTGCGATGATAAACCCAGCGCAAACCCAGGCCGAAGCTTTACGCCATATTTTGCACCCCGAACAATACGAGAACGAGGCCGATACCGACACTGATTTCCTCCAATGGCTAAAATAACCTACGACGGCATCGAGATTGAAGTTCCAGATGGGACGACAATTATGAACGCCGCCCGCCAGCTTGGCGGCAAGCTTGCGCCGCCCGCCATGTGCTATTACACGCCCCTGAAAGGCAGCGGCGGCAAGTGCCGCGCCTGCCTCGTGCGCGTGGCCGCCGGCTCGGCCAAAGACCCGCGCCCCATGCCCAAGCTCGTGGCCTCGTGCATCACGCCCGTGCAAGACGGCATGGTGGTTGAAAACACGACCAGCCAGCAGGTACTCGACGTGCGCAAGGGCATTGTGGAAATGTTGCTCATCAACCACCCGCTCGATTGCCCGGTGTGCGACCAGGCAGGCGAGTGTGACCTGCAAAACTTTGCCTTTGAGCACGGTATCAGCACCACGCGCTACGAGGAAGAGCGCCGCACCTTCGACAAAGTTGACATTGGCCCGCTGATTCAACTGCACATGACGCGTTGCATTTTGTGCTATCGTTGCGTCTATACCGCCGACCAACTCACCGACGGCCGCGTACACGGCGTGTTGGGCCGGGGCGATGCTTCGGAGATAGGCACTTACATTGAGAACGTCATCGACAACGACTTCTCCGGCAATGTCATCGACGTGTGCCCGGTGGGTGCACTCACCGACAAAACCTTCCGCTTCAAGCAGCGCGTGTGGTTGACCAAGCCCGTGGATGCCCACCGCGACTGCACCCACGAGAAGTGCGGTGGCCGCGTAACGCTCTGGTATAAAGGCAACGATGTGCTGCGCGTAACTGCCCGCAAAGACGAAAACGGCGAAGTGAAGGAGTGGATTTGCAACGAGTGTCGCTTCGATAAAAAAGAAACCTCGGACTGGGTTATCGATGGTCCGGCTCACATCGACCGCTCCTCGGTGGTGTCAGCTAACCACTACGAGCTGCCAGTGCTGAACCAGCAAGTCATTGCGGATATGCCCGAAAGCACCATGCGCGAGCTGGCTCAAAACCCGCCGCTCAAGCTGGGCGGTTTGAATGGTTAAATTATTTTTTTCTTGTTGCTCGTTTCTTGCTTCTTGTCGTACTCGAATCATTAAACCGTCTTTCAACAAGAAACGAGCAACAAGTAACAAGCAACACAAATGACACTTCCCGCACTGGGTTGGCAAGGTCTGGTCATCTTCGCCGTTTTTGGGCTTTCGCTGCTCATCGCCACCTACTCAACCTACGCCGAGCGGGTGATTGCCGCCTTCCTGCAAGACCGGGTGGGGCCTGACCGCGCCGGACCCTTTGGCCTGCTGCAACCGCTGGCCGACGCCGTGAAGATGTTCACCAAGGAAGAGTTTTTTCCGGGTGGAGCCAGCAAGGCGTTGTTCGTGTTCGGGCCGTGCCTGGCGATGGTGACGGCACTCATGTCGTCGGCCGTTATTCCGTTCGGCAACGTGCTGCAATTCGGCGACACAGTTATTCACTTGCAGGGCATTGAGATTAACGTGGGGATGCTGTACGTGTTTGGTATGGTGTCGCTGGGCGTGTACGGCATCATGATTGGCGGCTGGGCTTCCAACAACAAGTTTTCGCTGCTGGGCGCCATCCGGGCGGCCTCGCAAAACATTAGCTACGAGCTGGCTATGGGCCTGGCCCTGATTGCAGTGCTGATGATTTCGGGTACGCTGTCGCTGCGCGAAATCACCCTGCAACAGTCGTCGGAAGGCGCGTTCGTGTGGCGCGACATCTTCAACTGGAACATTATGAAGCAGCCGCTGGGCTTCATCATTTTTCTGGTGTGTGCCTTCGCTGAAACTAACCGTACGCCCTTCGATTTACCGGAGTGTGAAACCGAGCTGGTGGGCGGCTACCACACCGAGTACAGCTCGATGAAGCTGGGCCTCTACCTGTTTGCCGAGTACATCAACATCTTTGTAGCTTCGGCCGTGATGAGCGTCCTGTACTTCGGCGGCTTCAACTTTCCGTTTCAGTACGACTTGCGTAACTGGCTCGTGTCGGCGCAAGGCATGGAAATGGTTACGGCCCAAAATATTATCACACTTATTGGTGTGGCCGGGCTCTTTGCTAAAATCTTCGCGTTCATCTTTTTCTTCATGTGGATACGCTGGACATTGCCGCGCTTCCGCTACGACCAGCTGATGCGCCTGGGCTGGACTATCCTGATTCCACTTGCCATCTTCAACATCCTGCTCACGGGCGGGCTCATTACCTTCGGCGTAATTAAGTAAGTACTTCAAGCAGTCATCAGCTATTAGTTACTTGCTTCTCAGCGTTCCTTCTTCGGTTAATCGTCCAATGCAAGCATTAAGCAACCGCGCTAAAATCCTCGAAAAGAAGCCGATGACCT
>JANXUO010000100.1 GCA_025356245.1 Hymenobacter sp. | reverse complement strand
GAACGTCTTCGTCCGTTGATTGTGGCCGCACTCGCTTAATTTTTAAATTTTTTAGTAACGACTCTCCGTCCTCATGCCCACCGAAATTAAAATACCCACCGTCGGCGAATCCATCACTGAAGTCACCATCGCCAAGTGGCTTAAGGCTGACGGCGCAGCCGTGAAGCGCGACGAAATTATTGCCGAGCTGGAGTCAGACAAGGCCACGTTTGAGCTGCCTGCTGAGGCCGACGGCATTCTTAAAATTCGGGTGGCCGAAGGCGAAACCATCGCCATTGGGGCGGTAATTGCCGAACTTGATGCCGGGGCTACCGGGGCCGCTGCAGCCCCCGTCCCGGTAGCCACGGCACCTGCCGCTGACCCCATTGCGCAGGGCGAGCAAAACCCAAATGCCAGCAATCAGGCCGGCTACGGCGGCAAGCCCGAAGGCGGCCCGGCCATCCCAGCGGCACCAATTGCCGCTGCCACCCCTGCCCCGGCAAGTGGCGCTACGGTGGAAATGAAAATTCCTGCCGTTGGCGAATCCATCACCGAAGTGACGGTAGCCAAGTGGCTTAAGCCCGATGGTGCCCAGGTAACCCGCGACGAGGTAATTGCCGAATTGGAGTCGGACAAGGCCACGTTTGAACTGCCCGCCGAAGCCAGCGGCACCCTGCGGCACGCCGTGCAGGAGGGCGAAACCATTGGCATTGGCGCGCTCATTGCGCGGATTGAGGGCGGTAGCGGGGCGGTGGCTCCTGCGCCAGCCGCCGCACCGGCTGCTCCGGCGGCCAACGCTTCGGCGGCTATGAGCCAGCCCGCTACGGGCGCGGCAGCCAACACCTACGCTACGGGTGTGCCCTCGCCGGCAGCGGGTAAAATTCTGGATGAGAAAGGTATCAAACCCGGCGACGTAAGCGGCACCGGCCGCGACGGACGCATCACGAAAGAGGATGCGCAAAATGCTCAGGCCAAACCAGCCATCGCGCCCACGCAATCGGTTGCACCTGCGGCGGCACCAAGCGCCGCGCCCGCTGCCCAGGCCAACAGCCAGCAGCTGTTAGCTAACAGCTCTGGCAATAGAAGCCAGCGCCGCGAGCGTATGAGCAACCTGCGCAAAACGGTGGCCCGCCGCTTGGTTTCGGTAAAGAACGAGACGGCCATGCTCACCACCTTCAACGAGGTGAACATGCAGCCCATCATGGACTTGCGCACCAAGTTTAAGGACAAGTTCAAGGAGAAAAACGGCGTGGGGCTGGGCTTCATGTCTTTCTTCACCAAAGCCGTGTGCGTGGCCCTCAAGGAGTGGCCTTCGGTGAATGCGCAGATTGACGGTACTGACATCGTATTCAACGACTTCTGCGACATCAGCATTGCCGTATCGGCCCCCAAAGGGCTGGTGGTGCCCGTCATTCGCAACGCTGAGGCGCTGTCGTTTGAGGGCATCGAGAAGGAAGTGGTGCGCCTGGCGGTGCTGGCTCGCGACAATAAGCTCACCATCGAGCAGATGACGGGCGGCACGTTCACCATCACCAACGGCGGCGTGTTTGGCTCGATGATGAGCACGCCGATTATCAACGCCCCGCAATCGGCTATCCTGGGGATGCACAACATCGTGCCGCGCCCCATCGCCGAGAACGGCCAGGTCGTTATCCGCCCCATGATGTACCTGGCCCTCAGCTACGACCACCGCATTATCGACGGCCGCGAGTCGGTGAGTTTCCTGGTGCGGGTAAAGGAACTGCTCGAAGACCCGACCCGCTTGCTGCTGGGCGTGTAAGGCCGGGTAGTTTTGCTGGCTTATTGCTCAAAAACGCCATTCCGCTGCCGGGATGGCGTTTTTTGTGAATGATGATGGACCACAAGCGCCTGCTTCGGCAAAGTTGGGCCGGCAAGCATTTTTTACTCAGGTCGTCACCAAACCGGCGGGTAGTCCGTTAAGTCAAAATCATTTCTTCGCTGCCATGAAAAAATCTGCTTCTTTGCCCCGCCCCGCCAAGTTTTGGCCGGCTCTGGGTTTCGCCACGCTGGCCGGAATGCGTAGCATGAGCGCCCCGGCCTTTCTCAGCCACTACCTCACGCAGCACCCAACCCGCAACCTGCGGTTTTCGCCGTTGCGCGTGTTGCAAAAACCATTGGTAGCTACTGGTTTTAGGTTGGCGGCGGCCGGCGAGATGGTGGCAGATAAGCTGCCCAACACCCCCGACCGAATTGCCCCGCCCGTACTGCTGGGCCGGCTGCTATCGGGTGCTTTGGTGGGCGCGGCGTGGTACAAGTCGCGCCGCGGCAGCAGTGCTACCGGGGCCTTGGTGGGCGGCTTGGGGGCCGTGGCGGCCACGTTTGTCAGCTACGCGTTGCGCATGGGCATCAGCAAGCGAATGGGTTGGCCAGTGGCCGCCGTGGGCGTAGCCGAAGACGCATTGGTGCTGGGTAGCGGTGCCGCGCTGCTGCGCGGGCAGCGATAGTGCGTAGTGGCTGGCCTTTTGGTAGAAAGCATTGATTCGGACTTTTACCTCGCGCACGGGTCGAATGTCGGGCAGCGGGATAGCGGTGGGCACAGCGACGGTATTGAGGCGGAGCCTGCGCCACGCAGGTTTGCCAACTGGGCTTACGTCGCTTTTTCTTCGGCTTGGGACGCTTTTTTCTGCCGACCGCCCAGCACTACTAGGCCCACGGCCAGCACAATCAGCCCGGCGCCACCCAGCAGCTGCGGGTGCGGCACCTCGCCGCCAAAAGCCCAGCCCAGCAGCACGGCCACCACGGGGTTCACGAAGGCATACGTGCCCGCCAGGGCGGGCTCCACGTTGCGCAGCAGCCAGATGTAGGCCGTGAAGGCCACAATGGAGCCGAACGTCACCAAATACCCGTACGCCAGCCACGACTTTGCCGACACCTGCGCCAGCGCGAAGCCTGCCGCCTCGCCGCGTAGCAGGCCCAGTACCAGCATGGCCGCCCCGCCGCACAGCATTTGCATGGCCCCCGACAAAAACGGCGATGGTGCCGGCTGGTGCCCCTTCGAGTAGAGCGAACCCACCGACCACACAAACGCCGCCAGCAGCACCAGCCCCACACCCAGCGCCGCGTGGCCCGGCCGCTGCACCGGCGCCGCCGACGGGTGCGCCGCCAGCAAATACATGCCCGCCAGCCCCACTGCCAGCCCCAGCCACACCAACGCCCGCGGCCGCGCACTCACCCCGCTCAGCCATCCCAGCACCGCCAGAAACATCGGCACCGTGGCCACCAGCAGCGCTGTGGTGCCGCTGGGCAAGTACAGCACCCCAAACGTGGTGCCCCCGTTGCCAAATCCCAACAAACACACCCCGATGATGACCGCCGTGCCCCAGCCCCGCCACGTGGGCCGCGGCACCCCGCGTCCGCGCAGGAACCCGTACAGCAGCCCGCCCGCCAGCCCGTAGCGGGTGCCGGCCATCAGCAGCGGCGGCATGGTAGCCACGGCAAATTTCATCACCAGGTAAGTGGAGCCCCAAATGAGGTAAACGGCCGCGAAAGCGGCGAACAGTGCGCCCCGCGAGGCATTGGCATTGGGCATGAGAACGGCGTTGTGAGCGCGCAAACCTACAACGGCTGGGCGGTGGGGTTGTTTCGAACGAAACCTTACGGCCCGGATTACCTTTGCAGCAGCAGCTAACACCGCGCTTTCCCACCCACATGAATCAATACGACGTCACCGTCATCGGCAGCGGCCCTGGGGGCTACGTGGCCGCCATCCGTTGCGCCCAGCTCGGCCTCAAAACGGCCCTCATCGAGAAGTACCCGACCCTGGGCGGCACCTGCCTCAACGTGGGCTGCATCCCGAGCAAAGCGCTGCTCGACTCGTCCGAACATTACCACAACGCCCATTCGGTGTTCGCCGAACACGGCATTGATTTGGAAAACCTGCGGGTGAATATGCCGCAGATGATGGACCGCAAAACGGGCGTCGTGAAGGCCAACGTGGACGGCATTGCCTACCTGATGAAGAAAAATAAGATTGCCGTGCTGCAAGGCACCGGCTCTTTTGTTGATAAAACTCACATCAGTATCGCGCCCACCGGCGGCGGCGAGGCCCAAACCATCGAAACCAAAAACGTCATCATCGCCACCGGCTCAAAGCCCACGGTGCTGCCGTTTATTGCCCAGGACAAGGAGCGTATCATCACCAGCACCGAGGCGCTCAACATCCGTGAGGTGCCGGGCCGCATGGTGGTGGTGGGCGGCGGCGTAATTGGCCTGGAGCTGGCCTCGGTGTACGCCCGGCTGGGCACCAAAGTCAGCATCATCGAGTACACCGACAGCATCATCCTGACCATGGACTTGAGCCTGGGCAAGGAGTTGAAGCGGGTGCTGGGCAAAATCGGCATCCAGTTTTTCATGAGCCACAAAGTCACCGGCGCCACCCGCACCGGCGACCTAGTGACAGTGAGCGCCACCAACCCGAAAGGGGAGGAGGTGCAGTTTGAGGGCGATTACTGCCTCGTGGCCGTGGGCCGCTCGCCCTACACGGCGGGCCTGAACCTGGAAGCCGCCGGCATCGAAATGGAAGAGCGCGGCCGCATCAAGGTCGATGCCCATATGCAAACCAACGTGCCGGGCATCTACGCCATCGGCGACGTGGTGCGCGGGGCCATGCTGGCCCACAAGGCCGAGGAAGAAGGCGTGTTCGTGGCCGAAACCATCGTGGGCCAGAAGCCCCACATCAACTACCTGCTCATCCCCGGCGTGGTGTATACCTGGCCCGAA
>JANXUO010000029.1 GCA_025356245.1 Hymenobacter sp. | reverse complement strand
GCCAAGGCGGCTGCCCGCGCCGCTACGGGTGCGCCTCAGCGCGGCCGGCCACCCAAAGCCGCATCCACCACGGAAGTTACTCCCGCCACCGGCAACAACGCTTAATTAATGGTTTCAACCTTTATTTAAGCCATACCACTGGCCCCGACCAGCGCTTGCTATTAGCATTTACGAATAAGGCCCGCTCCAAATCAATTGGTGCGGGCCTTCTTTTTTATAATGGTTTGGCTGTACAAGCTACCTCGTTTTGCGCCGCAATTGAATTACCTGGTAGCTGGCGGAATATCCTGGCGGGTGCGGGCGGGCGGAATGATGGGCACCGGGTCGTTATCGAGGCGTTGAAGGCGGGTCTCGGGGGTGGCGTTGTTGGGGTCGTTGGTGCCGAGGGTTTCGACGCGCTTGCGGCTGTTAATATCGGAGGCTTGCTCGCCGAGACGCACAGCGTTGGGGGTGGCATCGGGCGCGGCGCTGGTGTTGGGCCGACCGCCATTGCCCTCGTAAATGGCGCGCCGGTCGGCGTCGGAGTTGACGGCGGTGGGCACGGGTCGGGCCGGTCCGGCGCTGGGGGCGCTGGTTTCGGTGGTTTGCTCGGCAGCAGTGCAGGCCGACAGGGCAACGGCAAGGGCTGAAAGGAGGGGCAGGTATTTCATATCAAAAAAATACGCCGCCTGAAGGGGCGACGTACTTCTTTACGTGTAGATGAGCGGGGTGGGTGCGCGCCGGAGCCGCGCCGCCTAGGGCTGCCCTTTACTTTTTTTCAAACAGCATAGCGTCCGAATCCATGCAGTAGCGCTGGCCGGTGGGCACGGGGCCGTCGTTAAATATATGGCCGAGGTGGCCGCCACACTTGGCGCACACAATTTCGTCGCGGCTCATGCCCAGGGAGTTATCCGAAGCAACTTTGACGCTGGCGGCGGTGGCAGGCGCGAAAAAGCTGGGCCACCCGGTGCCCGACTCAAACTTGGTAGCAGAGCTGAACAGCAGGTTGTGGTCGGCCGCGCAGTAGTAGCTGCCAGCGGCGTGGTTGTCGAAATACTTATTTTTATAGGGCGGCTCAGTACCCTGCTCGCGCAGGATGAAATATTGAGCTGGCGTGAGTTGCCGCTTCCACTCGGCAGCGGTTTTGACTACCGTAAACTCGCCCGGCTTGCCGGTTACGGGGGCAGGCTGCGGGTATTTTGCGGTTTCTACGGTGGCGCCTTTTGGGCCGGTAGGCACTGGCTTGGCGGGCTTGTTTTGGGAGCAAGCAGGGTTGAGGGCAAGGACGGAAAGTAGCAGCAACAACAAAGAAAAACGCATGGGAATGGGGATTGGTTGAGAATTGAACAAACGAAGTAAAACAAGCGTTCGGATGGCCAAAACCGCCTTCCTTACCGTGGCTCGCTAGTCGCACAGCAGCGCATAACCTTACAACAAAGCGGGCATCGCAGTTGGCTAAAAGAAGTTCATAAAACCTTTACTCGGAAAGGCCCCCGAAAATTCGTACCTTTGCACCCGCAAAAAAACAAGTTTCATGGCCCAAAAAATTCGGAATATTGCCATCATCGCCCACGTTGACCACGGCAAGACGACCCTCGTAGATAAAATCATCCACGCGTCCAAGATTTTTGACGCGCACCAGCACTTCGACGACCTCATCCTCGACGACAACCCCTTGGAGCGCGAACGCGGCATCACCATCGTATCCAAAAACGTATCGGTACGCTACAAAGACGTAAAAATCAACATTATCGACACTCCTGGTCACGCCGACTTCGGCGGCGAGGTAGAGCGGGTGTTGAAGCTGGCCGACGGCGTATTGCTGCTCGTGGACGCCTTTGAGGGCGCCATGCCCCAAACGCGCTTCGTGCTGGGCAAGGCCATCGACCTGGGCCTCAAGCCAATTGTGGTAGTGAATAAGGTAGACAAGGAAAACTGCCGCCCCGACGAAGTACACGAGCAGGTGTTCGACCTGATGTTCAACCTCGGCGCGTCGGAAGACCAGCTCGATTTCGTGACGCTGTACGGTTCCTCGAAGCAGGGCTGGATGAGCACCGATTGGAAGGAGAAAACTACCGACCTCATTCCGCTGCTCGATGCTGTGGTGGCCTCCATCCCGCCCGCGCCGACGCTCGAAGGCACCCCGCAGATGCAGATTACCTCGCTCG
>JANXUO010000027.1 GCA_025356245.1 Hymenobacter sp. | reverse complement strand
GCCCATGTCCATCATCTTATCGGCCTCGTCCAGCACCAGGTACTTAATCTGGTCGAACTTCACGTAGCCCATTTGCAGGTGGGCGATGAGGCGGCCGGGCGTGGCGATGATGATGTCGGCCCCCGAAGTGAGCGCACGCTTCTGCTGCTCCCAGTTCTCGGATTTGCCGCCCCCGTAGATGGCAATGCTGCTGGCCTCGACGTAGTAGCCGAAGCCCATCACCTGCTCGTCAATCTGGGTGGCCAGTTCGCGGGTCGGCACCAGAATGAGGGTGGTGGTGTGGCCGTGCTTGGCGTGCGAAATCTTATCGAGCAGCGGCAGCAGGTAGGCGGCGGTTTTGCCGGTGCCGGTTTGAGCACAGGCAATCAGGTCTTTTCCGTCGAGGATTTTGGGGATGGCCTGTTCTTGTACTGGCGTGGCCAGTAGGTAGTTCATGGCGTTGATGCCGGCCAGTAAGTCGTCGTGGAGGTTGAATTCAGAAAATTTCAAGGGACAGCAAAATGAGGTAGGTGTTGGGCTGACCTTGTTTTCTGGCCAGCAAACCGCTTGATTTGCCGTAAAGATACGGCGGGCCAGTTGGGGCTGGCAGTGTTTGCGTTAGTGCTGGCACCGGGACGATTTTGGCGCCGCGTAACTCGTCTAAAATTTAGCTTATATTCCTGGTCAATTGACGGTTAATCGGCTCATATGTGAACCCATTGATAGGGTGTAAAGTGCCAGTCAATGACAACGACAGGGTCGTGACCCCGGCAGGAATTGCTAGCACCCGCACGACACGGCCCGTGGCATCAGCCAAACGCAGGAGTTGCCCGGTCAAAGCAGTGCCTGCCCCCAAAACAAGATGCACAGTGGCAGCAGAATGAACTGGGTTAGGGTATGTCTGAAAATCAGCTGCCGATGTTTGCAAAGCGGTGGCCAGGGCCAAATCAGTAAGGGAAGCCAGGTAAGCGACGGAACTCGCTGGGGAGTTGAGTAAAGTACTGCTAAAGCTGGCGGGTGGTGCCACGTTGCCGCCTACGTAAACATTCGTGTTGCTCAGCGCAATGGCGCCAGCGTAATCACTGCCATTCCCTCCGGCTTGCCGACCCCACACAAAGCTGCCGGTGCTGCCCGCATCAACGGCTCGTGCGACGAACACATCATAAACCCCTGTTGCCGAGAGTGAACTGCTGCCAAAATTGGACCTGGAACCTGAAAAACTTCCCGCTACGTACAAGTTTGGCCCACGGACGGCTAATACAGCAGGCTTTTCATCACCGAGACCGCCACCGCGTTGCGCCCACACAAAATTGCCTTGATTCCCAGTGTCCGTCAGCTTGGCGATGAACACATCGGTAGCCCCGTTGGTGGTCAGACTAACGGTTCCAAAAGAGACTCCAATGCCGTTGAACCCGCCCAGGACGTACACGTTAGACCCATTGACTGCAACAGATACGCAGTATTCGTCGGTAACGCCGCCACCCCGCGTAGCCCAGGTGAAGCTGCCGCTTGTACCGGCATCGGTAAGCTTTGCCACGAACATATCGGCAGTGCCCGACGAGGCGTTGACTACAGTGGTAGTGCCAAACGCGACAGCAGCGCTACGAAACGACCCCACTACGTACACATCATTCCCCTGTACGGCTACCGCATTCGTCACATCGTCATCGGAACCCCCTGCCTGTTGCACCCAGGTAAAGCTGCCAGTCAGCCCGTTATCCACCAGCTTGGCCACATAAGTATCCCGGGCCCCGACATTCGTTAGGAACATGGTTCCGAAGCTGGCGGTTGGGCTACCAAATGGGCCGGTGATATATAAGTTGGCACCACTGACGGCCAGCCCATAGGCAACATCGTTGCCCAGTCCTCCAGCCTGTTGTGCCCAGGTAAAGCGACCGTTTCCGCCTGATTCAATTAGCTTGGCGACGAAAATATCGGCCGTTGCTGAAACGCTGCTGTTGGTCAGTACAGTGGTTCCGATGCTACAGGTTGGGCTGCCGAAAGTGCCGGTTACGTAGATGTTGGGGCCATCCAAGGCCACTCCGTAAGGAACCTCGTCGCCAATTCCACCAGCTTGCTGCACCCAAAGAAATGTTTGGCTGACAGGATTCCATTTCGCTACAAAAATGTCGGTGCTGCCTGCACTGGTCAAAACATTACTACCCAATCTAATAGTGCCCGTGAAGGAGCCAGTCAGGTACACATTGCCGCTGGTGTCGGTGGTCATGTCCTGAACCGAAGAGGTGCTGTTCACTAAGCCATTTGCTGCCAATGCCATTTGCCAGCCCGGCGCTTGAGCCCAGGCTGAAACCCCGCTTAAGGATACTAGTAGTAATATTATCAACGAGTTAACAAAGGAAATTGACGGGAAGGAAAACATGTAATTTTTCATAACATTGGTTGATATTTGCGAAGGTAGAAGAAAGCTCTGATTTTTTGGAAAATCCGCTTTTTGCCGTGTGCTTGATGCGCCAGCAGATGTATTAATGCGTTTGGTAAATGCTGCCTGGCCACGGGATTTTCTCTGCGCGCGGCCCGCGACTGCTTCCCATCCCAGGTGCATTGTACGACCTTTAGCAGCACGGTTGAGTGGTCGGTGCTGGTATTTGCGCCAGCCGCGTCGGTCGTTTTCTGTTTCACTATTCAAATAAAGCATGATTTTTTTGCCTTTCGCCGACCTCCGCATCCTCGAACTAGCCGCCGTGCTGGCTGGCCCGCAAGTGGGCCAGTTCTTCGCCGAGCTTGGAGCCGAAGTCCTTAAAATCGAGCCGCCCGGCGGCGATGTGACCCGTTCTTGGCGCACCGCCGCCGAAGCCGCCGATGCGCCCGTGTCGGCGTATTTCGCGTCGTCCAACTGGGGCAAAACCTGCCAAACCCGCGACTTGGGCCTGCCTGCCGACCGCGCCGCCGTGCAAGCCCTGGCCGCGCGGGCCGATATCATCCTCGCCAGCTACAAGCCCGGCGCGGCCGAAAAGCTGGGCGTTGATTATGCCACGCTGACAGCTTCGAACCCCCGCCTCATCTATGGCCAGATAACCGGCTACGGCTCTGAAAACCCCCGCGCCGGTTACGATGCTGTGCTGCAAGCCGAAGCTGGCTTTATGCACCTCAACGCTGCTGGCCCCGGCCAGCCACCGCAAAAAATGCCCGTCGCACTCATCGACCTGCTGGCCGCCCATCAACTCAAAGAAGGGCTGCTGACGGCGCTGTATCAGCGCGAGAAAACCGGGCGGGGCGCGCTGGTGCAAGTAAGTTTGCTCGACAGTGCCCTGGCTTCGCTGGCCAACCAGGGTAGTACCTGGCTCGTGACGGGCCACGACCCTGCGCCGCTCGGCTCCGGCCACCCCAGTATTGTGCCTTATGGTACTGTTTACGAAGGAATTGACGGGCAACGGCTGGTGCTGGCTGTGGGGTCGGACGGACAGTTTGGGCAGCTTTGCGCAGCGTTGGAGCGGGCTACTTGGGCCGCCGACGCCCGTTTTGCCACCAACCCGGCGCGGGTGCAGCACCGGGCCGCACTAGAGTCCCTACTCACGGCCCGCATTGCCGAAGTTTCAGGCGCGGCGCTGCTGGCCGAGCTGGAACGCCGCGCCGTGCCCGCCGGGGCCGTACGCACGGTGGGCGAGGCGCTGGCGCACCCTTCGGCGGCGCTCATGCTGCTGCCGGGGGTGGCATTTGACGGCCTACGCACGGTGGCGTTTCGGAGTGATGCCTGGGCGCGGGTCGAAACTCTGCTGCCACCCCCGGTATTGGGCCTGGTCTGATGGCGTTGCAGCACCATTCTTTCGTCAGGTGCGTACTTGCGTCAGGTGCGTACTTGCCTGAAAATAGATTTCTCCCGCCCGCCCCCTCTTTTATGGCCAAAGCCTCCGCCCAACCCCGCAAAAAAGTAGCTCCCGCTGCCCCTGCCACCGTGCCCGCCGCTGCTGATGATGTACCCGGTGCCCCCACCGGCGCTACCGCGACTGATAACGTAGCTGTTTCCGTTGCTGGCTCGCCAGTGGAAGCTCCGGCCGACCGCCTCAACCAGATTTTTGATGGGCTGATGCAGAAATCGACAGCCAAGCAGCTCATTTTTCGCAACACGCAGGCGGCCTTCGATTGCCTGCGGCAAGTATCGCAGGAGTTGGTGGTGGAACTCAATAAAAGGCTTAATCCACTGGATGCAAGCGTCATAATAGAGTATCGTTCCATCAACGAGATGGAGTTTCACATCCGGTTTTCGGGCGATTTGCTGGTCTTCGTCATGCACTCCAACGTCGTCACGTTTCCCGACGATTACGGCCCAATGCCCACCAAATACGTCGAAGCGGATTTTCGCCGTCGGTTTTTTGGCCACATCATGGCCTACAACTTCATGGCCGATAGCATCAAATACCAGCGCCTCAACGACCCCGGCTACCTGGTAGGCCGCTTGCTCGTGAATATCGAAAACTGTTATTTCCTCGAAGGGGTACAGCAGCTCGAACTGCCCGACAACGACATGAGCGACAACCCGATAACACCCGAAGCCCTGCGCCTGTTCGTTGAATCGGCCATGATTGCCGCCGTCAACAACGACCTCGTGGCTCCGCTGCTGCCCGAAATCAAGAAGATTTCCGTCAAGCAAAAAAACGAAAACCAGCAGGTGAGCCGGGGCAGCAAAGTGGGTTTCAGCTTCTCGCACGAGCAGCAGTTGCCCTTCTGAGGTACCGACTTACCGCGCCGCGTACCCCACTTTTTCGCGCACTTTATTGAGCACTGTGCGGCCGTATTCCTGTGCCCGTCTGGCCCCGATGGCCAGCTGCGCATCCAGTGCTGGCAGGTTGCTCATGTAGAAGTTGAACCGCTCACGCTCCGGTCCAAAGCGCCTCAAAATTAGCCCATACAGCTCCTTTTTGGCGTGGCCGTAGCCGTAGCCGCCGGCTTCGTAGTTGCGGGTCATGGCCTCGGTTTCGGCGGGCGTGGCCAGCAGCGAGTAGAGCCGGAACGTAACGTCGGTGGCCGGATTTTTAGGGATTTCGAGCGGGGTACT
>JANXUO010000018.1 GCA_025356245.1 Hymenobacter sp. | reverse complement strand
TGGTGTAGGCCACGGCCGAAATGGCGGGCAGGCCGGCCACGTTGTTGAGGGCCGTGTCGTTGGTAATCAAGCCGGTAATCGGGTTCACCCGCAGGTTGGCTTGGTTGGTGGCGCTCACCACCCGAATGCGGTCCACGGTGGGGTTGAAGTCGAAGCCGATGTTGGCCGCCATAGCGCCCAGCAGATACGATTCCAGGTTGCCCACGGCCGTCAAAGCCCCGCTCGTCAGGTTGAGGGTGTAAAGCTGCCCGGTCTGGTTGCCAGCGTTGTAGCCCAGCACAAACAGCTCGCCGGTGAGGGGCCGGAAATCAGCCCCCACAATGACCTGCGCCACGCCCGTGGCCGAAGGCAAACCGGTGATGTTCACGGCCGAGCGAATTACGCCGGGGTTGCCGGTGTCGAAGGTCACAAGGTTGCCCCCAGCCACGGCGTAGGCCAGTTGGCCGGTCAGGGCCGCCAGCATGGCCGGGGCCACAGCGGCGGCATCCGGCATCACCGAAATGTCGCGCACGGCGCTGCCCAGCCCGATGGTGCCCACCAGGGTGGCGGTCTGGGTGCCAACGGTAATGCCCAGTGCATCAAGCGTGTAGAGGCTGGTGGTGGTGGTGCCCACAGGGCTGGCCGCCAGGTAGGGCACGTTGGCTGAGGTGCTGGTGCGGAAGTACACGTCTAGGTCGTTCACGGCGCTGATGGCCCCGCCGATGCCGGCACCGTTCACACCTTGCAGGTTGCGCGAGTTGGTCAGCGTCCCGTTGTTGGGCGGCGTTTGCAACGACACCAGGCCCAGCACGTGGTCGAGGGTATAGAGGCCAGTGCCGGTCGAGCCGATGAAGGAGTTAGTGTAAGCCACGGTGGCCACGTTGGGGTTCTGGCCCGTGCCCGCGTCGCCGGGGCCGTAGGCCAGGTCGCCGTCGGCCAGGACGATGCCACCCGTCACGGGGTTGAGGCGGTAGTTTTTATCGTTCGTGCCGCCTTCTACCCGAATGCGGTCCACGGTGGGGTTGAAGTCGAAGCCAATCAACGTGGCATCGGTGCCCAGGTCGAGGTCGAAGTCGGCCGTGCCCACCGCCGTCGCCAGCCCAGTGCCCGTGTTGATGGTATAGAGCCGGTCGTTGGCCACGCCCGTGGTGGGGCTGTAGCCCAGCCCAAACAACTCGCCCGTGTTGGGCCGGAAGTCGGTGCCGGCCAGCGTCTGGCCCGTCGCCAGTCCGGTTATCGCCACCAGGGTGCGGATGAAGCTGGGGTTGCCGGTATCGAAGCTGATGAGGCTGCCGGCAGTCGTCAGGCCGTAGGCCAGTTGGCCGGTCAGGGCCGGGGCCGTACGGTCGATGGCGAAGGCCACATCCGTCACCTGGGCGCCCATAAAATTTGCCACCAGTGAGGCATCGCCCGTGGTGGTGTTCAGGGTGTAGAAGGCTGTGCCCGTGGGCCGCGCCACCGACAGAAACTTGGTTTCGGCGCGGGTGCCGGGGTCGGTGTAAATATCGAAATCGGCCTGGTCAGTGGCCGTCAGCAGCGCCGCCGAGGCGTTGGTGATACTCACCGGCATGGTCAGCGTACCGGCGTTGGGCAGGTTCTGAATGTAGAGCGTCGAGTTACTTTCGTCGATGTCGTAAAGCGTCGTGGTCGCCGCGCCAATGAAGCTGTTGGTATAAGCCACGGCCCCCACGGCGGGGTTAGCCATCGAGGCCAGGTTGATATTGCCGTCGGGCTGGGTGCCGGGCGTTATCGGGTCGCCATCCACTACGGCCCCGTTGTTGGGGTTTAGGCGGTAGTTGGCGTCGTTGCTGCTCACCACCCGAATGCGGTCCACAGTCGGGTTAAAATCGAAACTGACGCGCTCCGTAGGTCCGCCCAACAGCAGCGCAACCGGCGTAGCGTTCACTGCGGTAGCCGCTCCGGTAGCGGGGTTGATGACGTAAATCTGCGCGTCGTTCGTGCCAGCATTATAGCCCAGGGCAAAAAGCTGCCCGGTGGCGGGCCGCGAGTCCAGCCCCACCAGCGCCTGCCCCGCCGTGATGTTGGTTACGGCCAGCGGTGTCGGCAGGGCCGGGGCGCTGGAATTAAAGGAAATCAGCAGCGGCGTAGTGGGCGTGCCCGTCAGACCGTAGATGGTTTGGGCCTGAGCCTGCGAAGTCGTGCCCAGTAGCGCCAGCCCCAAGGCCGCGCTGCCCAACAAACGACGAGCGCCCCGGCGCGAAGCCGGAAGCAAGTGTAGCAGTGTGTGCATGAGTGAAGAAAAGTTAGGATGAATGACCAGCCGTCGGCATTGCAATACCGACGGCCACGTGCCACCTACGCAAGTTTCTTCCTCTTCGGATGCAGGTTGATGAATTTTTAATGAAGAAATTTGAGCAATGATTAGCAAGCTGTCAGATGCCTGGCTCATTGTTGCTTACTGCCGGCAGCACCCGCACCGCGTCGCCCACCCGCAGCTGCCCACCGCGCTCAATGTGGGCCGTGAGGCCGCCGTGCCCGCGCATGGCGTTGTAGCCGCCCGGCCCCAGCTCCTCCTCCATGCGCGAGCAGGGGTGGCACTCGCCGGTGATGGCCAGAATTGCCTCCTCACCAATTTGAATGCGGCGGTTTTTGAGGGCCAGCAGGTTCAGGCCACTCACGGCGAGGTTGCGGCGCAGGCGGCCCGGTGCCACGGGCTCGGGCCAGCCCAAAAAGCCCGCCACCGCCGCCAGGTGCTCGTGCTGGATGAGGGTAATTTGCCGCTTGCCGCCGGGCTTGGGCCGGGCGTGGTCGCCCACGAGATGGGCGTCTGTTTCAGCCTCGGCTTCCAGTACTGATTCCAGCATTTCGCGGCGCAACGGGCGCAAGCCAATCCACTCCAGGCGGCCGGTTTGGGGCAAGGTGGCCAGCAAGCGGGCCACGGTCGATTTATCGTCGCCAAAGAATGGGAAAGACATAAAGAAAAGGCAGTAAGAATGGGCGTAACACGGGTTTTTAACCCGCGAGTAATGAGCACTGCAACGGCTCCTCTAAGCCCAAACGCCCGTCGTCGCCTCAAAGTTGGCCCCACCGCCCGCTCGGAACCTGCTACCCCCGCGCCTTGTTGCTACAGTACAAAATTGCATCACGCAAAAGTGGCTATTTTCGGTGTTGCCCGTTGTTTTCTGCAATTTCTGGTACTTGGTTTGAATAGATGATGCGGACGTGTTTCTCAGCTTTTTCACTTAGCTCATGCGCAATTATTTGCTTTTGAATCTCGGCCGGCGGCGGCAACTGGTGCTGGTGGGCCTAGCGCTGCTGCTGGGCGCCCCTGCGCTGGCCCAAACCGCTCCCGCCGTGCCCGATGCCGTGCGCCGCATCACCGACGTGGTGGGCTTGCAGCCCCGGTTTGAGCTGCGGGCCACCCACGAGGTGCCCAACGCGGCCGCCGTGGTGTACGGGGGCAAGCGCTACCTGCTCTACAACCCTGATTTTTTATTGGCCGTGAACCGCGCCGGGCGCACCGACTGGGCCGGCCTCAGCATCCTGGCCCACGAAATGGGCCACCACCTCAACGGCCATACCCTGCGTCCCGGCGGCTCGCAGCCCCAAGACGAGTTGGAGGCCGACGAATTCTCGGGCTTCGTGCTGCGCAAGCTCGGGGCTAGCTTGGCCGAGGCCCAGGCCGCCCTGGCGGCCTGGGCCCCCGTTCGCGCCGAGGCGGGCACCCACCCCAGCCGCGCGCCGCGCCTGGCCGCCGTGGGCCAGGGCTGGCAGCGGGCCGATGGGCAGCTGGCCTTGAGTGCCCGCACTGCCCCGCCCTCGGCCGCGCCGATGGCTCCGGCCAGCCCTGCCACGTACCCCGTGGTAGCGGCCGCCAGCGCCGCCACCGCCGAAGAGGCAGATGCGGAAGACACCGCGCTGGCCGCCGCCGAAACCCGCGGCGTTCCGGTGCGCGTAGTGGGCCAGCTCACCTTCGCCAACAACCCCAGCCAACGGTTTTTTCTGACCAGTGCCCTGCGTGTGCTGCGCATTGATGGCGACGCCAACGCCGAGGAAGTGGGCCACCTGGAGCGCACCCGCAGCCAGGCTTTTCCCTTCATCCTCACCGATTCGCGCCAGCACCGCCTGATGGTTTCGCGCCTGGGCCGGGTGTTCGACCGGCAGGGGCAGGAGGTGGCGGTGCTCCATAACTCAACCGAGTAATACTTGTTGCTGCGCAGTAGCCCAGCTTCAACGCCAAATTTCTGATTGCCATGCCCGAACTCCCCGAAGTCGAAACCTACCGCCGCTTCATCGACGAAATTGCCGTTGGTCAAACCATCGCCGCCGTCATCGTCAACGATGCCCATGTGCTGGCTGTGCCCGAAGCAGATTTGCGGGCCGCGGCAGTCGGCCGTCGCATTGTGGGCACCCACCGCATCGGCAAAAACTGCTTCCTGGAGTTGGACAGTGGCCAGATTCTGGTCCTGCACTTCGGCATGACCGGCGACATCGGCGCCTACCGCGATGCCCCTGACGCCCCGCGCTTCACCCGCGTGGCGTTTGCTCTCGACGATTCGGGCCTGAACCTGGCCTTCATCGACCCGCGCAAATTTGGCCGCATCCGTCTTGCGGTTAGCATCGAAGCCTACCGCAAAGCCAAAAAGCTCGGCTCCGACGCCCTAACCATCTCCGCCGCCGCGCTGCAAACCAAAATCAGCCCCCGCAAAACCATCCTCAAGCCGTTGTTGCTCGACCAATCTATCACTGCCGGCCTCGGCAACTGGATTGTGGACGATGTGCTGTTTCAGGCTAAAATTCACCCCGAACGTCCGGGTAATTCCCTTACCGACAAGGAATTCAAAGCCCTGCACGAGGCCATGCAGCACGTCCTCACCACTGCCATCCGACACGAGGCCAACTACCGCGAGTTTCCCCTCGATTTCCTCATCCACAGCCGCGGCTGGGATACCTCGGCCGCGCCCGACCAGTCGGTACACGAGTGCTGCCCGCACCACTCAAAAACGAAAATTGAGAAGAGCTACGTGGGGGGGCGGGCTACCTATGTGTGCCCCAAGTGCCAACCCCGGCCGGGATTATAGCGTGATGGAAGCCCCCGCCGCGCAAGTGCCAAAACCTACCAGCAACACCAGCAGCACACTGAGCCAGTGCGCTTGTCGTTGGCTCTTGTCAGAGGCGGAAAATGCCAGCCCAATATTTGCAAGCAATTGAACAGCAATGGCTATAGCCATGAGTAATAGAAAGCCTATTTCTGATTCGCGCCCCCGGTTTAGCAGGCGTAACACCAATGCCAGCCCCAGCACAATGGCGAGGTTGATGCCCAAGATGCGTTGAAAGGACGTCTTCATCGGTTAGCTTAATTGACGTGCATGTTTTGCAGCGAGTACGCGCAGGTACCCAGGCCAATCAGGAAAATGCCCAAGATGGCCAAGCAAATTCCCAGCGCAGTTTGCGTTTTGCCCACCAAAGCGGTAACCACCGCCGCCAGAATATTCAGCACAAAAAGCCCTGCCAGTACGAAGAAGTACTCCAGCGCAGTATCGCCGGTACGGCCGCCAGACTGCGCACTCGTAACGGAATAGGCAGCCAGCATCACGACCGCATTGATGCCGATGGGCAACATAAAATTGCCCTTTTTACGGGGTGGCTCGGGCGCATCAAAAGGTTCAAGGGGTTGCATGAGTGGAGACTTTGACGAAGGAAACCATTGCTCAATGACCGCCGCCCAGGCCGCCGTTTGCGCTGATGTAAAGCGCGCACAGGCCAAACCCAATGAGCGGTACCAGCAGGGCCGACAACACAAACGCGGCGACCCAGTGCAAACGGCCAAAAAAGCTCGTCAGCATCGCGGCAAAGCCGTTAACGAGTATTAGTGCGATGATGACAAAACCCAAAGCCCCCAATTCGCCGCGATAGAATACGACTGCGCCCACCAACAGCGCCAGGTTCAGGGCAATGGGCCAGTTGACGGGCTTTTTTTCGTTGGGTGGCGGCGGCTCGTTCGGCGGCAGGTTCGGCTCGCTCATACTATGCCCATCCGCTCGCCGCGCAGCTCTTCGAGCCGCGCCAGCTTCTCGGCGTCGCGGTAAAAGATGTTCATCGTTTCAAACGGAATGATTTTGAGGTCCTTGCTCACGATGTGAACGCAGGATTTTTTTACGGCCCGCACGTCGAAATTGTGCGCGTCCATAAATTGCAGAATAATTATTCGGAATAAATTTTCGTAGCCCAGGTTGGGGGCCGATACTTGCGGCAGGCAGCACAGCAGCTGGTTGATTTCGGGCACCACCGTATCCACGGTATTGGCCGTGCTGAAAAGCTTGAGCATGTGCTGCCGCAGGCGCGGGTCGCGCTCATACACAATGGTGTTGCCGGCGTTGCTGAGCAGGTCGGCGGGGTCCACGTAGCGGGTGAGGGGGAATACTTCGCCGTCTATTTTGAGGGCGTAGGCCATGGCCAGCGCGTCGGGGTTGCAGGGCACGGGCAGCAAGTCTTCGGCCGTGAAAACGGAGCTTTGGGCGATGATGCCCTGCCGCACTTCGGTGAGGTTGAAGCTGTCGGTTTCGGGGTTGAAGTTGGTGAGCCGCCCGGCCGCCTGCGTGGGCTGAAACGTGACGCCGCGCACGCACTTTTGCTTGAGGGCGTAGTCGATGATGTCGCCCATCTCGTCGTCGTTGAGGCCCTTTTGCAGCGTTACTACTAGCGTGGTGCTGAGGTTGTACTTGTTGAGGTTGGCAATGGCTTGTTGGCGCACCTCGCGCAGGTCGCGCCCACGCATGGCCAGCAGCACGTTTTCGCGGAACGAGTCGAACTGCAAATACACCTCAAACGCGCCCGAATACGTGGCGAGCCGGGCCACAAAAGCTTCGTCTTTGGCCAGGCGCACGCCGTTGGTGTTCACCATCAAGTGCTTGATGGGCTTGCGCTTGCACATGTCCAGAATTTCCCAGAATTCGGGGTGCAGCGTGGGTTCGCCGCCCGAAATCTGGATGACGTCGGGCTCGCCCTCGTTGGCTACTACTACGTCCACCATGGCCTCCACTTCGGCCAGGGTGCGGTGGCGGCCGTGGGTGGGGCTGCTTTCGGCGTAGCAGGTGGGGCAGGTGAGGTTGCAGCGGTCGGTTATCTCAATCACCGTCAGGCAGCTGTGCTGCTCGTGGTCGGTGCAGAGGCCGCAGTCGTAGGGGCAGCCGAAGTGCGTGGCCATGTTGAAGCGGCGCGGCGTTTCGCTGGGCTTCACGTAGTTGCGAATGCTCTTGTAATACTCAATGTCGGTGGCGATGCGCACTTTTTGCCGTCCGTGCTCGGGGCAGCGCTTGAGCATGAACACGTTGCCGTCTTCAAAGACGATTTTGGCCTCGATGCGGCGCAGGCACTGCGGGCACAGGCTCAGCGTGAAATCGTAGTAGGTGTAGGGCCGTTCGGGCATGAAAGGATGATACTAGTGATGGAAGGAAACGCAGGTGGCGGAAGTTGAGA
>JANXUO010000631.1 GCA_025356245.1 Hymenobacter sp. | reverse complement strand
AGGCTGCGCCGGGCGCGGAGGCAGGACACGGGGGAGGCCATTGTTTTGAGGTGAGAACGGGTGAGCGTTGGGTGGCGGGTTGAAGTTGGGTGGTGGGTTGAAGCTACGACTGCGAAGCGGCCAGCGCCGGTACCACAACCGAAAAAGCGGCGTCGCTGCTGCCGCCCAACCGCAACGCCATCCCCAATATAGCAGCGGTAAGCTTAAATGTAACGGCGATTGCGCTGCCGCAGTTGGTGTTTCTTGCTGCTTGTTCGGGGATTGTCTGGATTGTGTCTCTACCCCGCCTTATTGAATTTGTCCTCTGCATCCTTCCTGGCGAAGCCCTGAACAAGAAACCAGCAACCAGCAACTCACAACCCGCCCAGGGCGAGGATGCGCTCAAACTCGTCGGGCTGCACGGGCAGCACCGACAGGCGCGACTGCCGCAGCAGGGCCAGCCCGGCCAGGCGGGCGTCGGCCTTGAGGGCGGCCAAGGGTACGGGGCGGGGCAGGGGCTGCACCGGGCGCAGGGCCACGGCCACCCAGGGCGAGCCGGCTTCGGCGGTGGCATCGGGGGCGGCGGGGGCGGCTACTTCGGCCACGCCCACCACGGCCTTCTCGCTCACGGAGTGGTAAAACAGCACTTGGTCGCCGGGGCGCATGAGGTTGAGGTTGTTGCGGGCCTGGTAGTTGCGCACGCCCGTCCAGGGGGTGCCGTCGTCGGCCAGGAACTGCTGCCAGGAGTACGCTTCGGGTTCGGACTTTACGAGCCAGTAGTTCATAGTAGTAAAGGCTTGCGGGTGGCTGGCCGGCAGTCGCGGCTCCCTTCAAAAAAGTGCCCCGGTGCGCCCTCAAAGGTACCGCTTGGCCTGTGGTTGGTCCCGGCCAAAAATAGCATCTTTATGTCATAGCGCGGCTTTGCTGCCACTCCGTCCTTTGTGGAAAGTTTGGAACATGCTTTTCAAACGCGCCCGAAGTTGAACCACCGATGACAAGTTTCTATACCTGGGCCTTCCGCGTAGCGCTGCTGTTTTTGCTGCTGCTGGCGGGTGTGCTGGCCCGCGCCCAATCGCCCAATTTGCCGGGAGCGGGCTGCGGCCCCCGCGCTTCCCCTGCCACCGCGGCGGACTACACCCGGCCCACCCCTTCGACCCTGCCACGTGGCAGCACCGGCTGCCAAGGCCTGGCCGCGGGCTTTGCCGGGCGCTGTGGACAATGATGAAGCCAGCCAGAAAGTCGTCAAAAGCAGATGGAACATCCTGCTGAACGCAGGGAAACAAGCCGTTCGGTATTACGCTTCAAACAGCTTTGGTATCTTTGCGGTTTATTGCCGCATTCTTTTTTAAGTAAAGTAGTTACATGAAGCACCTTTTCCGTCCGCTGTGCGCGGCCTTGCTGCTGGCTCTGCCCTTTGCCACTCTGGCCCAAACGGGCGTCACCATCGGGGCCACTACCGCCCCTGATGCCTCGGCGGCCCTCGACATCATCAGCACGAGCAAGGGTGTGCTGCTGCCCCGCGTGGCCGATGCCACCGCCATTGCCAGCCCCGCAACGGGCCTGATTGTGTTTCAGACCGGCGGCACGGCCGGCTACTATTATAATGCCGGCACCCCCACCACGCCCAACTGGCAGCAGCTTGCCACGGCAACCGGGGCGGCCATCACGGCCAGCAACGGCCTCACCAAAACCGGGCAGAACGTGGCCCTGGGCGGCAGCCTGAGCGGGCCGACCACCATTGCCCAGGGCGGCAACAGCTTTAGCCTGACGGGCGGCAACGTGGGCATCGGCGCCACCGCCCCCGGCCAGAAACTCGACGTGACGGGCGGCAGCATCCGCATCGGCACCAGCGGCAGCGGGCTTATCTTCCCCGATGGCACTACGCAAACCACCGCCGCCACCACGGCCACTGGGGCCGGGTTTATTCAGAACCAGACCGCCAGCGCCCAGACCGGGGGCTTCAACATCAGCGGCAACGGCACGGTGGGCGGCACCCTGAGCGCCGCCACGGCCACCGTGGCCGGCACCACCACCACCGCCAACGCCGTGGTGACGACGGCCCTCACCGGCAGCGGGGCCACTATTGGTACTACGGTGGGCCTGGGCATCCGGGCCGACGGCGGCCTGAACCTGGGCCAGAACACCAGCGACAACTTCTTTGTGGGCTACCTGGCCGGGCGCGACAACACCACCGGCGTCACCAACTACGCGGTGGGCATCCGGGCGGGCGAGCGCACCACCACCGGCAACTACAACGTCTTCCTGGGGTCGGCGGCGGGCCAGTTCAACACCACCGGTGGCCAGAACCTGTACATGGGCTGGCTGGCCGGGCAGGTGAGCAACGGCGACCGCAACTTTGCCATCGGGATGCAGGCCGGGCGGGCCAACACGGCCAGCGACAACCACTTTGTGGGCTTCTATGCCGGCACCGGCACCAACACCGGTTCGCGCAATACTTTTGAGGGTAATTATACGGGAGTGAACAACACCAGCGGGGGCCGCAACACCTTTGTGGGCTACCAGGCCGGCACCGGCAACGTCGACGGCAGCAACAACTTCGGCTTTGGCCACATGGCCGGCCCGTCCAGCGGGAGCCTTACCAACGCCGGGGCCATTGGCTACAACGCCGCCGTGAGCCAGAGCAACAGCCTCGTGCTGGGCGGCACCGGCACCGACGCCGTGAAGGTGGGCATCGGCACCACCGCCCCGGCCCAGAAGCTGGACGTGACCGGGGGCAGCATCCAAATCAGCACCGCCGGCCAGGGCCTCATCTTCCCCGACGCCACTACCCAGACCACGGCCGCTACCACCAGCACGGCCAGCAACGGCCTCACCAAAACTGGTAACAACATTGCCCTGGGCGGCAGCCTGACTATCCCCACCACCATTGCGCAGGCCGGCAACAACCTGGCCCTGACCGGCGGCAGCGTGGGCATCGGCACGGCCGCGCCCGCCGCCACGCTCGACGTGAGCGGCGACTTCCGGGTGAGCACCGGCGCGGTGAACAGCACGCTGGGCACCACCGGCAGCGGCAACGCCAACTTCAATGGGCCGTTGGGGCAGACGTTTACCCTGCCCGTGGCGGCCAGCATTACCAGCATCCGACTGGTGTGCGGCAGCACCGGCTTCACCACCACGTTTCAGATTTACAGCGGGGCCGGCCCCAGCGGCACGGCCCTGCTGGCCACGCCGCAATCCATCACCTTTGTAGCTAACAGCAGCACCACGGCCGTGCTGACCACGCCGCTGAGCGTGGCCGCGGGCGTGTACACGGTGTTTTTGAATGCGGGCAGCACCCCGCTGCGCTACTTTAACGGCGGGGAGAACTACACCGGCGGCAACGTCTATTCCAACAGCTCGTCCGTCGCACCCTACGACCTGGACTTCACCGTGGCTTACACCAGCGGCAGCGCCACCAGCGCCTTTGCCGTGGCCACGGGCGGCAACGTGGGCATCGGCACCAGCGGTACCCCCGCCCAGAAACTGGACGTGACCGGCGGCAGCATCCAAATCAGCACCGCCGGGCAGGGCCTCATCTTCCCCGACGCCACCACTCAGACCACGGCGGCCACCGCCACCAGCTTCATCCAGAACCAGACCGCCAGCACCCAGACGGGGGGCTTCAAGGTGAGCGGCGCCGGCACGGTGGGCGGCATCCTGACGACCGGCGCGGGCCTGGTGGTGAACTCCGGCGGCGTGAACACCGGCACCATCGCCAACGGGCTGCGCTTCAACGGGCCGAACGCGGGCGAGGGCATCGGCAGCAAAACCGACGGCGGCGGCAACCAGTCGGGGCTGGACTTTTATACCAACAGCACGGTCAAGCTCAGCATCAGCAACGGCGGCAACGTGGGCATCGGCACCACGGCCCTGGCCGCCAGCCGCCTCGAAGTAAACGGCGGCCTGACTCTGACCGAAACCGCCAGCCCGGCCCTTACCGGGGCCAGCCCGAGCTACGTCATCCCCGCCAACGTGAGCACTGTGCGCCTCGTGCCCGACGGCACCACGGCCCCCACCGGCACCGTGGCCCTGAGCAGCACCGCGCCCGTGAGCGGCCAGCTCCTGGCCGTGTACAACGGCACGGCCATTGCGGCCACGCTCAACGGCCAAACCGTCCCGGCCGGGCAGGCGGTGGATTTTGTGTACAGCAACGGCGGCTGGCGAGCCAGTGCCGGGCAGGGCGACAACCTGGGCAACCACACCGCCACCCAGGCCCTG